>DASQRI010000143.1:0-2371 GCA_035642975.1 Mycobacterium sp. | reverse complement strand
CTCGATGATCTCTGCGTGCTGATCATGCCGTTCGGTGGTCGCGCCCTTGACTACCAGGAAGTCGCCGACCTTCGCCTTCATCGCCTGCTCCCTTCCTCAATCTTGTGAGACCGCGGACTCCTCCATCGTGCGCGCGGTTCGACCTAAGCGGAAGCGGATCCGACAACGTGAGTCCGAACGTCCTTCGCGGCGTCGCAGACGTTCAGCCCCGCGGTCTTGCCGTTGTCGACGCCGTACACCGCGGCGTGGACGCGGCGGCGTCGTCGTTGGCGAGGAATGCAATCGTCGCTGCGACTTCAGGCGGCCGTCAGGCCATTTCGGGCACGCGCAGGTGGGCGATCGCCAACTCGAAATCGCGCTCGTCGAGCACCTCTGCGCGTGCTTCCTGGCTACCCGTGGCTCTGAGCCTGTCTAGCTGGTCTGAGTTGACCGACACCCCTCCGCGTCAGTTAGCGACAGCGCCGCGGCCTAGGGCCCGGGAGGTGGCGGTGGCGGGTTGATGGGTATCGGCACCGTGACGAACGGCAGGTGCAGATACACCGTCATCGGCGGCATGCTGGGCGCCGGCGGCGGCGCAGCTGGTGGCGGTGGTTCGCGCGCTGGCGGCAGGGCAGCCGGCGGCGGGGCAGCCGGCGGCTCTGGTGCAGGCGCTTGCACAGGGGACGGCACGTATGCCGGTGGCCGGCGAGGCGCCTGACGGACCGGCACCGCAGCCACGCGAGGTGCCGCCACGGGCGCCGGATCCGTGATCGTTTCCGGGGGCGGGGCAGGCGCCGTGGGAGGGGCAGAGGGCACCGGTGGTGCGGCTTGAGCAGGTTGCGCGCTCGGTGCCGGCAGCTGCTTGGTCGGGACGACGTTACCGCCAGGGCGGGGACGCTGACCGATTATCGGGCGATCACCAGCTACCAGCGAAATGACCAGCGCCACAACGCCGATGAGGAAGACCGACACCAATGCACTGCCGGCGAGCAGAAATGGCTCGGGCACGCGGAGCCGCCGGTCGTCGTCATGCGGCAAGGCGCTGTAGGCGAGAGCTCCGGAGCCTTGATTGGCGTTACCGGAAACGTCGAGGTATGCAGGCGCCACTGCGTAAGGGTCGACCTCTCCAGTTCCCGGATCCTGCGCGTAAGCGAGCGCGGCGGTCGACGAGGCGAACAACGGCGCGTTCGCCGACGCCAGGGCGGCCCCGCGGGCGAGCGCCATGTCGGGTTCTTCGGGTGCATTCACCGCAAGCGTGGTAGCACCGTCCAGTCGCGGCTTGATCGGGACGATGTCGACACCGCAGCCGACGACGAACACACCGTCTGGGCGTGATTCCAGCGCACCCAGGCCGGCGACCATCTCGGCCAACTCCGCCGACGCCTCAGCGCTGTGCATGAGATGCCGGTGCAAATCGACAATCGCACCGTCGGAGGTGTCCACCACAGCCACCGTCGCGCTCTGCGGCTCGATGAACAGCAGGGCGGTATGCGCGTACCCCATCGCGCCACCGACCGTCTGAGCCAGCACAGCCGCGGCAAGCAGCGGCGAGACCAACATGACCTGACCGACCTCACGGGAGGCCAACGCGTCCCGCAATGCAGCGGCTCCGGCCGGCTCGGTCCACGTCACGCCGATTGACATCAGTGCGTGCCCAGCTTGGATGGCGCTTTCCCGAGTGCCTTGAATCGCGGCGATCAACTGATCGGCAGCAGCGGACATTACTGATTCGTCGTCGGCAGCGACGTCGAAGTTGTCCTCGTCGACGGTGAGCCCATCGGCGTTTTCACCTTCAATCAGCAGCATGCGAACCGTCGCCGGTGATACCGACGCCCCAAGTACGATGTCCACCACTACAAACTACTGCGTTGAACACATGCCTGCTGTTATGCGTTGAGGTCGAGCAACTTACTGGCGTCGCCGTCGGCGAGCGCCAGCAGGAACATCTTCCAGTAGGTCGGAAACTTCGGGCCGGAACGCCGCGGCAGGAAGTCCGACGTCACGTGCTGACCCCAGCGGCCGCGAAAGCCCGAGGCGTGATCGTCAGCGGGCCACCAGGTCTGATTGACGCGGTCCACCAAGTAGTAATACCGGCGCCCATCGAGCTCCAGTCCCTGCTGGGACGTCCTCCGTGAGTTTTTTTAAAGACACGCGTTCGGCATGACAGATGCAGCCAATCGACGCCACGACCGTCCCGTCGTAATCACGGACCGGCGCGGCCTGGACGCTCGCCTGGAGTGCGTCGGCGCTCGCAAACATCACCTCTGGCTTGTCGGCGAAGTGGTTGAAGAATGACCGTTTCGTCAGACCGGCGCGTTCGGCGATGTCCGCCACCGTCACATCGTCGTACCCGCGCTCGATGAACAGCGT
Organism: Mycobacterium sp.; assembly: GCA_035642975.1. GTDB lineage: Bacteria > Actinomycetota > Actinomycetes > Mycobacteriales > Mycobacteriaceae > Mycobacterium. The sequence continues at coordinate 22 of DASQRI010000143.1, read as the reverse complement.
CATCGCCGCTTCCTGGAGGCGG
>DASQRI010000142.1:0-19096 GCA_035642975.1 Mycobacterium sp. | reverse complement strand
CCCAATCGCGGGCCCTGAAGCACGCGTGAAGGCGCTCGTATGCACGCGTTGCCGCGTTTTCCGGGCGCCCGGCTGGTGGGCGCGCTTGCTCGAATCGTGCGTGCGCGGCGTCGAGTTCGGCAATCGCGGCGTCCGTGTCTTCGACGTCGAACGAAACCTCCAGCGCGATTCGACCCTCCTCGTCGAGCCCGATCAGTTGGACCATCTCGTCCTGCGGTGCTCCCGGGCTCGTGTCAGCCGTGCCAACTTTCAGTCGGATGACGGCAAGACGCTCGCCTCGCACCGCAACGGCCTCGGGACGGTATCGCACCTGGCCTGAGCGCAGAAAACGTCGCATTTCATCTGGCCACTTGCCAGACGGGATCGCGGTCCGCGGAAAGCCGACGATCTTTCGGTGACTCTCGATTGTGACGTAAGGAGCAAACAGCTGCACCACTTCGTCCCACGCCTCGCGGTGGACGGCACCGATCAACCGGCTGCCCATTTGCACGCATTCATTGTCGAGCTCGACGGCCGGTACTTCGGCTGCGGCAGGGGCAGTCGGCAGGTCGCGTCCACCGAAAAGACCCCGCGCTTGCGCGCGTTCGCGCTCGAATCTAGCGTGCACGGCATCGAGTTCGGCGATCGCGGCGTCCATGTCATCCGGATCGAACCAGATCTGCAACGTGACCCGACCCTGCTCATCGATGCCGCCGATCTGGAGAAATTCATCGTGCGGTGCCCCAGGGCTCGCGTCGGCAGTGCCTACCACCGCTCGAACGAGACCTAGGCGCTCGCCTCGCACGGCGATAACGACATAGTTCACCCGCACCTCGCCCGTCTCGATGATCCTCCTATTCCCACGTTGCCAGTCGTCGAATGGGATGTCGGTCGGCGTGAAGCCGACGATCTTCCGCCGACTCTCAATGGAGGCCTCGGGTGCATACAGCCGCTCAAACTCGTTCCAGTCGCCTCGATTAAATGCGGCCGTGACGCGTTCGCCCGTTCGTACGCATGCAGTGTCAAACTCGATAGCCGGCGGTAGTTCGGGTGGCACTGAGACAGGCAGGAGACCCCGCTCGTCGAGCATGGAGCGCGCCTTATCGGCAAGCGCCGCAGCGCCTTTCCGTTCATACAGGTTGGCCGCGCGTTCGGCGGCGGCTCGCGCCCCGGCGGCGTCGCCGGCCGCGCCTAACACCCTTGCCAATGACAGACAGGCATCGCCATGATCAACCAACCCGTCGGTGCCCTCGGCAAGAGTGACGGCGGCCTGCGCAACGCGTCGAGCCTCATCGTGATCACCCTGGCGCGACAGCAGCTGCGCCCGAAGTGTGCGCCAGGCGATCGATGCTTTCAGCGCGTGGCCTGCGAGTCGCTCACTCTCCGTGCATAATTCGTCGGCGTCGGCATCTCGATTGAGCGCCAGACATGCGCGGCCGAGTAGCGCAGCGGTCTCGGCGGTATCGGCGTCCAGACCCATTCGACGAAATCCGTTGCAGGCCTGACGAAGATGCGGCTCGGCCGCGGCCGGATCGCCCAAAACGAGCTCCACGATGCCGGCGAACTGCTCGACCTCCAGAAGGGCATGGCGAAGCCCGAGTTCGGTGACCGTCCTTCGGGCCGAGTCGATCATCCGTCGGGCTGCCGCATCGCGGCCGCGGAAGGCCTCCAGCACGGCCTGGCACCGCGTCGACGTCGCTTCGACCGCCGGTGAGTCGGTAGTGATCCGCAGCAGCCGCACCACGTCAAGGCACCGCCCGCCCGCTCGGGGAACGGGGTTCGGCCCCCACAGCGCAGCAAGTGGGGCGCCGGCCAGCACCGCATTCACCCGCCGGTGTTCACGCGCACGCCGTGCCGCCGTGAGAGCGTCGTCCAAGGCGACTTCGCACTCGCCAATTCGCCCGAGCCGGGCGAGGCAGGTGGCACGAACGGTATGCGCCTTGGCTTCCCCTGCGGCATCGTCTATTTCGGCCAGTTTCTGCGCGGCAGCGCCCAACGCGGCTTCCACGTCGTCCAATCGCTCGGGATGGACCAATACCGAGAGCTGGCCGTCAAAGCATGTCGCCCACGCCGATAGCCGCACGGAATCGACTGTCGCTTGTTGCAATTGGGAGACCGCACCGGCTGCCGAAGCCACATCCCCCGCCGCGAGCAGAGCCTCGCAGCGTGCGACGAGTAGATCGGCGACCTGGTCGTCACGGTCGGGCAGATCGTCATCAATCTCGTCCAGCGCGTGCACTGCGTGGTCGTAAAGGTCGGCTGCCCCTTCGTAGGCGAGCCGGGCCATCGCCTGGTCCGCTGCACGCCGGCAATACTCGACGGCCTTGGCCGCGTTTCCCGCCCAGGCACATTCGAAATAGTGGTGGGCCAGTTCAGCGAGTAGCTCGTCGTCGGCACCCGGCTCGTCCTCCAGCGTCGTAGCGATGCGCTGGTGCAGCCGCATACGCCGCATCGATGGCAGTTCGGCAAGCAGTGACTGTCGGACGATCGCATGGTTGAACCGGTAGCGACCGCCGGGCTCTTCGATGACGATGCCGGCTTTGGACGCCTCGTCGAACGCGTCGACCAAGTCGTCCCCAACCACCCGCTCGACCAGGTCCAGGGCGAACCGGCTGCCGACGACAGCGGCTGCCGCAAGGGCCTTGTTGGTCTCGATCGGAAGCCGAGAAAGTCTGCGGCTCACAGCTTCTCGCACTCCCTGCGGGAGCGTGCTCGGATCCCACACGCCGCCGCTCTCGTCGACATGGCGCAGAGCCTCGATGAGGAAGAACGGGTTGCCGCCCGTGACGGACGCCAATGCGTGGCCGAGCTCTTCATCGTCGTAGCCGGCCTTGGCGACGTACGCGCTGACGTCGTCCTCATCGAGGCCGCCGAGACTGATGCGGCTGGCGGTGCCGTCGCGATGCAGGTCGGCGAGCATCGCCGCCAGGGGATGGGAGCGATCGAGATCAGTGCTGCGGTAGGTGCCGACGATCTGCACGCGCGCGCGGTCGCCGAAGCGCAGCAGATGTCGTAACAGGAGCAGGGTTGGCTTGGCCGCCCAGTGCAGGTCGTCGAGTACCAGGACAACCGGTGCTTCGGTCGACGCCACTTCCAAGAGTGCAACGACGGCGTCGAAAAGTGCGTAGCGTTCGGTGTCCGGGTCCGCGCGCGTCGGCGCCGCGAGGTCGGGCAGAACGTCGACCAGCCCGGGGACAAGCGGAAGTAATGCTTCTACGCCGCGCAGTCCGCGCAACCGGCTGGTGCCGACACACGGCACCATCGAACGCAGGGCTTCCGCGAAGGGCTGATAGGGCGCACCGAGGTCCTCATCGCAACGGCCGTAGAGCACGACCGCGCCCTGCTCGTAGGCCTCCCGGGACCATTCGCCGGCCAGGCGTGTCTTGCCGACACCCGGTTCCCCGGCGATCAGAGCCGCACACGCACCACCGCCAAGCGCCGCCTCCCAGGTAGACAGAAGCCGTTCGAGTTCGAGACCTCGTCCAACAAACGGCCCGGTACCGATCAGAACCGGCGGAAGGCCGGGCCGCTCCATCGGCGCACCGCTTGCCGGCGGTTGTGCCGCCTCCTCGGCGGTTTCCAATCGGAGCTCGAAGACATGCTCCGGGCGGGCGAGGTTGCGCAGCTCGCGCATTCCCAGATCGGCGAGCATCACGTCGTCGGGCAGTGAGTCAATGACGAGCTCGGCGGTCGCACCCGAGCACAAAATTTGAGCGCCCACAGCCAGTGACCTCAGGCGGGCGGCGCGGTTGACCGCCCGACCGAAGTAGTCGCCGTCGCGCAGCTCGGCTTCCCCGGTGTGCAACGCCACCCGGACGCGCAGGGGCTCCCGCAGCGCCCAGGGCTCATGAGTGATCGCGTCTTGCAGCTCGATGGCGGCGGCCGCCGCAGCCGACGGCCGCTCGAAGACCGAGAACGTGGCGTCGCCCTCGCCGCGCGTCTTGATCAGCCGTCCTCCGCGTGACGTAACGACCTGTTCGACGAGCTCGTCGTGGCGTGCCAGCGCTACCCCCATGGCGTCGGCGTCTGCCTCCCATGCGGCTGTCGAACCCTCGATATCGGTCAAGAAGAAAGTTACAGCGCGCATGACCGAAGGAAGCTGCTGTGTCGCAACAACTTCCAGTCCAGCATCCTGTGCGACGATTGCGGTCTCGAGTCGCCGAAGCTCCGGGCCAGGATCGATTCCCAACTCGTCGGCCAGCAGCGTCCGCGCCCGTTGATAAGCGCCAAGGGCGTCACCCTGCCGGCCGGCGCGGTAGAGGGCGAGCATCAGCTGGCCCCATCGCCTTTCGCGTAGCGGCGCCTCGGCCACGGCCGCCTCGAGCTCGCCGATGATCTCCGCGGCGCGGCCCGTCGCGAGCAACGCGTCGGCTCGGTCTTCCACGAGCGCTGCGTGACCCTCGAGCCAACGAGTCTTTTCCGATGTTCCGCGCCGACCATCGGGCAGTTCGGGGATGCCGCGCCAGAGGGTGAGCGCTTCCTCGAAGCGGGCTACCGCTTGGCTGAGGTCGCCGGTGGCGGCGGCATCGCGTCCCAGTCGGGCGGCCGATTTGTACCGCGAGGCATCAACTTCGCTTTCAGCCAGGGCCCAGCCCGCTCCCTCCGTCAGAACAAAGCCGTCGCCCAGGGTGCGACGCAGCGAGGAGATATGGGTCTGCAGGGCCTTGGCGGCGGTGCGCGGGGGATCGTCACCCCAGAGCAATTCGAGAAGCGCGTCGGACGAGACGACGGACCCGTTGTGCAGCCCGAGCATCGTCAGGATGGCGCGAGGTTTGGCACCCGGAATCGCCACGGGTGCTCCGTTTTGTCGGACCTGAAGAGGCCCCAAAACCCCCAGCTCCACGACTTGAAGCGTAGTCACGTCCCTGATCGTGCGGGTGGGGATTCAACACGTGGTCAAGATCGAGTAAAGGCCGTCTCGTCTGCGACTTCAAAGAATGCGAATTTCTCCGCGGCCCGCAAGGTCAGCAGACCTCACCCCCGCGCAGGCGCGCCGTCGCGCTAACGACTACCTTCAGGTATAACGCAACCTTGTAGGGCCAGCATCAGCCGAGACCGCAAAGGGGTTCCCGTGGCCGCAACCGACGACACCGCCACCCTCCAGTACCCAGGTGGTGAATTGGACCTCGAGATCGTCCACGCCACCGAGGGCGCCGACGGCATCGCTCTCGGTCCGCTGCTGGCCAAGACCGGCTATACGACGTTCGATAACGGCTTCGTCAACACCGCCTCGTGCAAGAGCGCGATCACCTACATCGACGGCGATGCCGGGATCCTGCGCTACCGCGGAATCCCGATCGAGCAGCTTGCCGAGAAGTCGACGTTCATCGAGGTGAGCTACCTGCTGATCTACGGCGAGCTGCCGACCACGGAGCAGCTGGCCACGTTCACCCGCCATATCCAGCTGCACACGATGCTGCACGAGGACCTCAAGCGGTTCTTCGACGGCTTTCCGCGCAACGCCCACCCGATGCCGGTGCTGTCCAGTGCGGTCAACGCGCTCTCGGCGTACTACCCGGATTCGCTGGACCCCACCGACAGCGAGCAGGTCGAGCTGTCGACCATCCGGTTGCTGGCCAAGCTGCCCACCATCGCCGCCTACGCCTACAAAAAGTCGGTCGGGCAGCCGTTCCTCTACCCGGACAACTCCCTGACGCTGGTGGAGAACTTCCTGCGGATGACTTTCGGGCTGCCGGCCGAGCCCTACGACGTCGACCCCGAAGTTGTTCGGGCGCTGGACATGCTGCTGATCTTGCATGCCGACCACGAGCAGAACTGTTCGACCTCGACCGTGCGGCTGGTGGGGTCGTCACAGGCGAACCTGTTCACCTCGATCTCCGGTGGTATCAATGCGCTGTGGGGGCCGCTGCACGGCGGCGCCAACCAGGCCGTGCTGGAAATGCTAGAAGAGATCCGCCAGAGCGACGACGACGTCAGCGAATTCGTGCGGAAAGTCAAGAACCGCGAGGCCGGCGTGAAACTGATGGGCTTCGGCCATCGGGTCTACAAAAACTACGACCCGCGGGCACGGATCGTCAAAGAACAGGCCGACAAAATCCTGGGCAAGCTGGGTGGCGACGACGACCTGCTGAGCATCGCCAAGGAGCTCGAAGAGGCGGCGCTGACCGACGACTACTTCATCGAACGCAAGCTGTACCCGAACGTCGACTTCTACACGGGTCTGATCTACCGGGCGCTCGGTTTCCCGACGCGAATGTTCACGGTGCTGTTTGCGATCGGGCGGCTGCCCGGCTGGATCGCCCACTGGCGTGAGATGCACGACGAGGGCGACAGCAAGATCGGCCGTCCGCGCCAGGTCTACACCGGCTACACCGAGCGCAAGTACGCCACCATCGACGCGCGCTAGCCCGCCTCACACGATTGGCGGACCGCCATCGCGGCGTTGTGACCGCCGATGCCCGAGACCGCTCCGCCACGCCGTGCACCCGAGCCGCACAGCAGGATTCGTTCGTGGGCGGTGGCCACACCCCATTGCCGCGCCGGCGTGTCCAGCCGCTCGTCGTCGTTGGCGAACGGCCAGCTCAACCCGCCGTGGAAGATGTTGCCGCCGGTCATGCCCAGCGTGCGCTCCAAGTCCAGCGTGGTGGTCGTCTCGATGCACGGCAGGCCGTTGGCGTCATCCAGCAGCACATCCTGAATCGGTTCGGCCAGAACGGAATTCAATGAGCTCAGCACGGCATCGGTGAGCGTGTCCCGCGCGGCGCCGAATGCTGAATGCGGCGTGTGCAGACCGAAGACCGTCAACGTGTGGGCGCCGGATTCGCGCAGCGCGGGCGACAGAATGCTGGGGTCGGTCAGCGAATGGCAATAGATCTCGCACGGCAGTGGATCCGGTAGCGCGTGCCCGGCTGCCCGCGAATACGCCGTGTTCAGCTGTGTCCAGGTTTCGTTGACGTGCAGCGTCCCGCCGAAAGCCTGCTCGGGTGTCACGCTGTCGTCGCGCAGTCGCGGCAGCCGCCGCAGCACCATGTTTATCTTGACCTGGGCGCCCGGGGCCGCCGGCGCCGAGGCCGGCTCGCCCAGCAGGCCGGCCAGCGCCGCCGGTGTGACGCCGGCCAACACGAATCGGCCGCGTACCAGGTGGTCGTCGTCGCCCCGGCGGTAGCGCACCTCGCCGTTCGGGTCGACGGCGTAAACCTCTGCGCCGGTGACGATTTCGGCTCCGCCGTCGACCGCCGCAGCGGCCAGCGCCGCGCTCACCGCGCCCATGCCACCGACCGGGACCTGCCATTCCCCGGCACCACCGCCGATGAGGTGATACAGGAAACAGACGTTCTGCTGCAGCGACGGGTCGTCGAGCGCGGCGAAGGTGCCGATCAGCGCGTCGGTCGCCACCACGCCGCGCACCAGATCGTTGTCCAGCGCATCGGCGATCGCGTGGCCGATCGGGCGGTCGACCATGGCCTGCCATGCCGCGTCCGCCTCGGCATCGCCGTCGGCAACGCGTGCGCGGGCCTGGTGACGGCTGCGCAGCGGCTCCAGCAGCGTCGGCCAGAGTCGCTCGGTCACCAGTCGGCAGCGTTGGTAGAACGTGGCGAAGGCCCGCTCGTCGTGGTGCGCGCCGACGGCATCGAACGTGCAGTGCGGGCCGATCAGCAGGCCGGTGCGTCCGGCCGCGGCTGGATCGGGCGTGTACGACGAATACGGCCGCCGGGCCAACCGGACCGTCGCACCCAGGTCGTCGACGATGCGCGTCGGCAGCAGGCTCACCAAGTAGGCGTATCGCGACAACCGGGCGTGGACGCCGTCGAAGATCTGCGCCGACACCGCGGCGCCGCCGACGTGGCCCAGCCGCTCCAGCAGTCGTACCCGCAGGCCGGCCCGGGCCAGATACCCGGCGGCGACCAGGCCGTTGTGCCCGCTGCCCACGATGACCACGTCGACGTCCCGCGGGTCGGCAGCCATCGGTCAGCCCAGGTAGCCCTCGACCTCGCCCGCGGGTCGCACCGCGGCCTCGCTCGGGTCGCCACCGGTTTCACGCAGCGCCCGACGCTGCCGGAGCAGGTCCCAGCACTGGTCGAGTTGGATCTCGACCCGGCGCAGCCGCTCGTGCTCCTCCGATTCGCTGATGTCGCCGTGCTGCAGCTGCTGTCGAAGTGCCTTCTCCTCGGCGACGAGGTCGTTGATGCGGCCCAAGGCGTCGTTATCGGTCATTTCTGGTCCTCTTTCACGAGTCAAGTGTGCCGGACTAGGGTCGGTCAGGTGTCAAGCAAACCTGAGATTCAATTTCCCAGCGGCCCAGCGCCCGCTCAACTCGTCGTGGAAGACCTGGTGGTCGGAGATGGACCCGAAGCCGCGCCCGGTGGCACCGTCGAGGTGCATTACGTCGGCGTCGAGTACGACACCGGCGAAGAATTCGACAGCTCGTGGGGTCGCGGCGAGTCCATCGAGTTCCCGCTGCGTGGCCTCATTCAGGGTTGGCAGGACGGCATTCCGGGAATGAAGGTCGGCGGTCGGCGCCAGCTGACTATCCCGCCGGCGCAGGCGTATGGGCCGGCCGGCTCGGGGCACCAGCTTTCCGGCAAGACGTTGATCTTCGTCATTGACCTGCTCAGTGCCCGCTAACGTGCACGCATGGGTCCCTTCATCGATCTGAGGGAGGGCCCAATGGCGGGTTCCGACACAGCGCCCGAAGCCACCGACTGGCGGCGCACGTGAACCATTGGCTGCTCGGGGTGGCCTTCGTACTCGGGTTGGTGCTGACGTTCGCGCTGACGATCCGGCGCGTCAAACGTGAAGTGCCAGTGCGCTCGTCGAGCTTGCCTGCGGACGCCGCGGCTGCTGCTGCGCCGGCGAAGAGCCCCTCGGAGGCTGAGACCACGAAGATCAAAGCGGCCGCGGATAACCCGTATGGTGCGAGTTCAGCTCGAGCAGCGGCCGACGGCAGCGGTCCGGAGGGTTGGCTGGTGAAGGGCAACGAGGATTCCATGCTCTACCACGCCCCGGACAGCCTGCATTACGGCGAGACCATCGCCGAAGTGTGGTTCAAAGACGAGGAATCCGCCGAGCAGGGCGGGTTCACGCCGTGGCACAAAGGCAGACCCGAAAAATAACGGGGACTTCAGCTCGGGCCGGGCAGGCGCAGCAGTAGACGCACTCCGCCCAGCGGGCTGTTCTCCAGCGACGCCGTGCCGCCGTGCAGCTGTGCTTGCTGGGCCACCAATGCCAGGCCGAGGCCGGAGCCCGAATGCGACGCCGTCGACCCACGGGAGAACCGCTCGAACACCACTTGGCGTTCCGCTTCGGGCACTCCGCTGCCGTTGTCGTCGACGGCGATCTCTACGCCGGCCCGCGAGCTGTCCGCGGACAGCTGAACGCGGGTGGCGCCACCGTGTTTGACGGCATTGGCGATCGCGTTGTCCACGGCAAGACGTAGACCGGCGGGCAGCCCGACGATGATGCAGGTCGGCGACGGCACCAGGGACACGTCCAGGTCGGGGTAGATCCGCATGGCGTCATGCGCCGCGCGGTCGAGCAGTTCGGTGATGTCGACCGGCACATGGTCCTCAGACGTCGACAGCTCACCCTGCGCCAGCCGCTCCAGCGCGGATAACGTTGCCTCGATGCGTGATTGGGTTCGGATCACGTCGTGGAGCACTTCTTTACGCTGCTCGTCGGGAAGGTCGAGGGTGGCCAGCACCTCGAGGTTGGTGCGCATCGCGGTCAGCGGCGTGCGCAACTCGTGTGAGGACACCGCCGCGAAGTCACGGGCCGAGGCCAGGGCTTCCATGGTGCGGTTCTGCTCGTTCCAGATACGTTGCAGCATGCCGCGCAGGGCCTCGGCGATTTCCACGGCCTCGCTGGCACCGCGCACTTTGATCTGCGGGCTTTCGTCGCCGGCGTCGATCGCCCGGGTCTGCTGGGCCAGTCGCTTGAACGGCCGTACCGCGAAAGTGGCCAGCAGCCAGGCGAATACGGCCGCCGCGGCGATCGAGAATCCGGCGATCAAAATCACCCGACGGTGCAGGTTGTTGGTGTCGGCGATGGTGGAGTCGTAGGTGGCGCCGACTTCGACCAGCATCGGGTGTGGCGCCGGGATCGTCACAGTGCGCACCCGGTAGCGCACCCCGTTGACGTAGGTGTCGGCGTAGCCGGCCGGCAGCTCCGGCAACGTGACCGTCGAGTTGGAGGTGATCTCGCCACCCACATGGCGCACGGTGATGATCGCGTCCTGGTCGTTGGGGGACTTGGGAATCTGGCCCAGGCCGCGCGGCAGGAACGGGATCGCGAATCCGGCCGCCTCGTCCAGGCGGCGGTCCAGTCTTTCCTTGCGGTCGTTGGTGATGCCGAACCAGACGACAGTACAGGTGATGAGCACCGGAATGGCGGCGCCGATAGCCGTCGCTACCACCACTCGGGCACGCAGCGAGGGCGTGCGGGTCAAGATTCGAGACAAGAAGTTCATGAAGTTCATAATCAATCCCGTCACTGCAGGCGCAGCACGAATCCCACTCCGCGAACGGTGTGCAGCAGCCGTGGGCCGCCATTGGCTTCCAACTTGCGGCGCAGGTATCCGATGAACACGTCGACGACGTTGGTGTCGGCGGCGAAATCATAACCCCACACCAGTTCCAAAAGCTGCGCCCGCGACAGCACCGCGGTCTTGTGCTCGGCCAGCACCGCCAGCAAGTCGAACTCACGCTTGGTCAGGTCGACGTCGACGCCGTTGACCCGGGCCCGCCGGCCGGGGATGTCCACCTCCAGCGGGCCGACCGTGATCGTTTCCGAGGACGACGTCGCGGTGGATCCGCGGCGGCGCAGCAGCGCGCGCACCCGCGCCACCAACTCGGCCAGCACGAACGGCTTCACCAGGTAGTCGTCGGCGCCGGCCTCCAGGCCGGCCACCCGGTCGTCGACCGAGCTGCGCGCGCTGAGCACACATACCGGCACATCGTTGTCCATGGCCCGCAGCGCGGTGACCACGCTGACACCGTCCAGCACCGGCATGTTGATGTCCAGCACGATCGCATCCGGCCTGGTCTCGGTCGCGCTGCGCAGCGCCTCGGCGCCGTCGACCGCGGTCGACACCTCGAAGCCGGACAACCGAAGTCCGCGCTCCAATGAGGCGAGCACATCAGAGTCGTCATCGACGACCAAAACCCGGGGTGAGGTCACGCCAGTGTCCATGCTGCCAATGATGCCTGATTGTCCCCGGTAGCTGTGGGAACACCCGCCTGAGCGCACCTCCGGCGCGGCGAGCCCTTGCCGAGACTTAAACCGCTGCGACCCACCCCGGCGCGCCGTCGCAACGGATTAAAAGTCGCGGTCGATGAACGCCGAGTCAGTGCAGTCCGATGTTTCGGTAGCGCCGCAACCGGGCCGCCATCCGGTCGGCGTCGGGTATCCCGCGAAGCGCGTACAGCTCGTCGGCGATGGCCGCGGACAACCGGGCGGAGAACTCGACGGGTTCGTCGGCGGCGTCCGGGTGCTCCGGTACGACGGCGTCGACGATGCCGGATGCCAGCAGATCGACCGATCGGATGCCCTGTGCGGCGGACAGCTCGGGGGCGTGCGCGGTGTCGCGGAAGACGATCGCGCTGGCGCCCTCCGGCGGCAGCGGTGCCAGCCAGCCGTGCAGCGCGGCCAGCACCCGGTCGGCGGGCACCATCGCCAGGGCCGGCCCGCCGCTGCCCTGACCGAGCAGCACCGACACCGTCGGGGTGTCCAGTGTGACCAGCTCAGCCAGGCAATGCGCGATCTCGCCGGCCAGCCCACCTTCCTCGGCTTCGACAGACAGCGCCGGGCCGGCGGTGTCGATGACGAGCACCAGCGGTAGCCTCAGACCGGCCGCCAGCGTCATGCCGCGGCGGGCCTCGCGCAACGCCACCGGCCCGACGAGACCACCGACGACGCGTTGCTGGCCCAGGACCACTGCGGGCTGCCCGGCGAACCGGGCCAGCGCCAGCAGCGTGGTCGCGGCGTCGCCCTGGCCCGTACCCGACAACAGCACCTGATCGGTGCAGCCGTGCTGCAGCAAGTGCTTGACCCCAGGCCGGTCCGGCCGCCGCGACGCCAGCACCGAGTCCCATGCCGGCACATCGGGAAGCGGTTCGGGCGCCGGCGGATCCGGTGGTGTTCCCGCATCATCGGCGACCACCTTGAGCGCCCGGTCGAGCATGCTGCGCAGCTCGCCGAGGGGTACGACGGCGTCGATCACGCCGTGCCGCTGCAGGTTCTCGGCGGTCTGGATGTCCGGCGGGAACGGTTCGCCATAGAGCTGCTCGTACACCCGCGGCCCCAAAAAGCCGATCAGCGCGCCCGGCTGGGCGAGGGTGACGTGACCGAGCGAACCCCATGACGCGAACACCCCGCCGGTGGTCGGGTGCCGCAGGTAGACGAGGTAGGGCAGATGTGCCTGCTTGTGCAGGGTGACGGCGGCCGCGATCTTGACCATCTGCAGAAAGGCGACCGTGCCCTCCTGCATCCGGGTGCCCCCGGAGCACGGCGACGCCAGCAGCGGCAGCCGCTCGGCGGTGGCGCGCCGCACGGCGGCGGTGATCCGCTCGGCGGCGGCGACCCCGATCGAGCCGCCCAGAAAGTCGAACTCGCAGACCACCACGGCAACCCGGCGTCCGAACACCCGGCCCTCGCCGGTCAGCACCGACTCGTCGCGGCCGCTGGCGGATCGTGCCTCGGTCAGCTCGCGGGCGTAGGACTCGTCGGTGGGCACCGCCACCGGCTCGGCGTCCCAGCTGGTGAACGATGCTTCGTCGAGCACCGCGTCGCGCAGTTCATCGGTGCCGATTCGGCTCACCCGAAGAGGCATGTCACCGAGCTCGACTCATCAACCTTGCCCGAGATTCTGGCGGTTGACGTCGAAAAACGAAGCGGGATCCGGGATTACGCCGGTCTCCTCGACGTAGCGGTCCCACAGCACCAGCAGCTCGGCCAGCTTGTCTGGGTGCGAGGCGGCGAGGTCGTCGATTTCGCCGGGGTCGGTGGAGAGGTCGTAGAGCTGCCAGGCGCCCGGGCCGTACGGCTGCGGCAGGTGGAGTGCCTTCCAGTCGCCCTGGCGGATGGCGCGGCGGCCGAACAACTCCCAGCCGGTTCCGGTGACGTCATCGTGTACCGACTCGGTCGCGCCGGACAGATACGGCAATAGCGACCGGCCCCGCATGGGCGCCACCTGCCGTCCCCGATATTCGGTGCCCGGGTGCGCGACGCCGGCGAGGTCGAGCACGGTCGGGGCGATGTCCATGACGGTGGTGAACGCGGTGCCGACTTGCTGCTGCCGGTCGAAGCCCGGCCAGGTGACGAACCCGACGACCCGGATGCCGCCCTCGGTGGTGAACGCCTTGTACAGGCGGGACGGCGCCGTGGCGGCCTGCGCCCAGTGCGGGCCGTACCAGATGAACGAGTTGGGCGCGCCGAGGTTGTCGAGGCTGTTGTCTAAGTTTCGTTCGATGTCGGCGGCGATCAGGCCACCCAAAATCGGGATCGCCTCGACGATCGCTCCTTCCGCGCCGTTGTCGGACATGAAGACCACGACCGTGTTGTCGAGTTCGCCAGTCTCCTCCAGGTAGTCGACCACTCGGCCGATGTTCTGGTCCATCCGGTCCACCATGGCGGCGTAGATCTCCATGCTGCGGGCCGACAGGGCCTGCTCGTCGGCGCTCATCTCGGACCATTCCGGTTCCCCGTCGGCCACCACGGGGTGTGCGGTGACGTCGGGTGGGCACAGCCCGAGCCGCTTGAGCGCTTCCAGGCGCGCCTCACGCAGCGCGTCCGGGCCGGCGTCGTAGCGCCCGCGGTATTTCGCGATGGTTTCCTGGGGTGCCTGCAGCGGCCAGTGCGGCGCCTGGAACGGCAGGTACGCGAAGAACGGCCGCTCGTCATCCGTGGGGCGTTCCCGGAGATACCGCAGCAGCGTGTCGGCATAGAAGTCCGACGAATAGAAGTCGTCGTCAACCGTGACGAACTGGTCGTCCTCGGCGTACCGGGCCATCGCCGGCAATACATCCCCAGTGACAGTGCCGTAATGGCTTGCGCCGCCGGGCAATAGCGCAAACGACCGCTCGAATCCGCGGGCCCACGGTGTCCTATCGATGGTGTTGCCGAGATGCCACTTGCCCGCCATCAGCGTCAGGTACCCGGCGTCGCGCAGCAACTCGGGCAACGCGACCACCCGGTCGTTCAAATATCCCTCATAGCCGGGTGGGGCCGGAAAGCCCGGGGGCATGACCTCGAGCATGGTGCCGATGCCGGCGATGTGGTGATCGGTTCCGGTCAGCAGCATCGACCGGGTCGGCGAGCAGGCCGGCGCCGAATGGAAATCGGTAAACCGGATCCCCGCCTGGGCCAACCGGTCCAGATTGGGGGTGCTGATCTCGCCGCCGAAGGCGCCGATATCGGAGAACCCGAGGTCGTCTGCCACTATCACCAGGAAGTTGGGCCTTGTCACGGTCAAGCATCCTGTCAGGTCTTTTGGCCGATTGGAACGTTCCGGCTACCGCTGCTTCAGTGCCACCCGGCCGAACTAAGCTTGGCGGCATGATCCGCGCCAACGACGATGCAGAGCGAAGCGATGAGGAGGAATGGCGCACATGATCGGTGTTACCCGCGTCGAAGACGTGCTGACGATCGAGCTGCAGCGTCCGGAACGGCGCAATGCGCTCAACTCGGAGCTGGTCGAGGAGTTGCGCGAGGCGGTGGAGAAGGCCGCCGGCGAGGACGTCCATGTCGTCGTGCTGACCGGGCAGGGCACCGTGTTCTGCGCCGGCGCCGACCTGAGCGGTGACGCGTTCGCCGCCGACTACCCCGACCGGCTGATCGAACTGCACAAGGTGCTGGACGCGGCGCCGATCCCGGTGATCGGCGCGATCAACGGGCCCGCCATCGGCGCGGGTCTGCAGCTGGCGATGCAATGCGACCTGCGTGTCGTGTCGCCGGAGGCATTCTTCCAGTTCCCGACGTCGAAATACGGTCTGGCGCTGGATAACTGGAGCATTCATCGGCTTTCATCACTGGTCGGACACGGCCGTGCCCGGGCAATGCTGCTGACCGCGGAGAAGCTGACCGCCGAGACCGCGCTGCAGACCGGGATGGCCAACCGGATCGGGACGCTGGCCGACGCGCAGGCCTGGGCCGCCGAGATCGCCGGCCTGGCCCCGCTGGCGCTGCAGCACGCCAAGCGGGTGCTCAACGACGACGGCTCCATCGAAGAGCCCTCGCCGCTGCAAAAGGAGCTTTTCGACAAGGCGTGGGCCAGTCAGGACGTGATCGAGGCGCAGGTGGCCCGGGTGCAGAAACGGCCGCCGAAATTCCAGGGGGCCTGATCGGATGCTGCGGGGAGCGCTGCGACTGGCAGCGGGCACTGTTTCGCTCGCGACGGGCGGATGGGTATTGCGCGCGCTGCATGGTGCGCCGGCCGCGCTCGGCGCTCAACCGTCCGACATCCGTGAGGTAGCCGAGCGCTCACCGAATTTCCACGACGGTGTGTTCGTCAACCTCGAACCCGCGTCCTTCAACATGGACGGCGAACAACAGCGGAATATCCTGTGGGAGCTCATCGCCGGCCGCGCTGAAGCCCGGCCCCCGACCGAGATCCCACTGGTTATCCCCGAGCCGCGAGCTTTCGAGGCCCCCGCCGGCCAGATCGCGGTCAGCTGGTTCGGCCACTCGACGGCGCTGTTGGAGATCGACGGCTATCGGGTGCTCACCGACCCGGTGTGGAGTGAACGCTGCTCGCCCTCCGACATCATCGGCCCGGGCCGGATGCATGCGCCGCCGGTGCCGCTGGAAGCGCTGCCGGCCCTGGACGCGATCGTGGTCAGCCACGACCATTACGACCACCTCGACATCGACACCATCGTGGCGCTGGCCCACAGTCAGTGGGCTCCGTTCGTCGTTCCGCTCGGCGTCGGCGCGCACCTTCGTGACTGGGGCATTCCCGACGAGCGCGTCATCGAACTCGACTGGAACGAGCAGGCCCACATCGACGAACTCACCGTGATCTGCACGCCGGCCCGGCACTTCTCTGGCCGCTTCCTGAACCGCAACGCCACGCTGTGGGCGTCGTGGGCGATCATCGGGCCGGCGCACCGGGCGTACTTCGGCGGCGACACCGGCTACACCAAGAGCTTCGCGGAGATCGGCGCCGACCATGGACCGTTCGACATCACGTTGATGCCGGTCGGCGCCTACAACAAAGTGTGGCCGGATATTCACATGAACCCAGAGGAGGCGGTCCGGGCGCATCTGGATGTCAACGGCCGACTCCTGGTGCCGATCCACTGGTGCACGTTCCGGTTGGCGCCGCACCCGTGGGCCGAGCCCATCGAGCGGTTACTGGCCGCCGCCGACTCCGCGCACATCCAGGTGGCGGTGCCCAGGCCGGGTGAGCGCGTCGACCCTGCGGCGACTGCGGAATCGGAGCCGTGGTGGCGACTCGCGGATCAGTCGTGATACTCCTGCACAAGTACTCCTACCGAAAAGGGTGAGACATGGGATTCCTGGACAAGGCCAAGGGCCTGTTGGCGCAGAATGCCGACACGGTTGGCTCCGCCATCGACAAGGCGGGCGAGTTCGTCGACTCCAAGACCGACAGCAAGTACAAAGACGCCGTGAGCAAGGTGCAAGAGGCGGCCAAGAACGCGTTGGACAACGACGACAAGGGCGAGCAGCAGAGCTAACCCATGGCGAAGCTTTCGGTATCCATCGACGTGCCACTACCGCCCGAAAAGGCTTGGGAGGATGCGTCCAACCTCTCCCGCTTCAAGGAGTGGCTGACTATCCACCGGGTATGGCGAAGCAAGCTGCCTGACCGGCTGGAGAAGGGCACCGTCATCGAGTCGATCGTCGAAGTCAAGAGCATGCCTAACCGCATCAAATGGACGATCGTGAACTACAAGCCGCCGGAGTCGATGACGCTCGACGGTGTCGGCGTCGGTGGGGTCAAAGTCAAGTTGATCGCCAAGGTAAAACCGAAGGGCCCCGAGTCGGTGGTCAGCCTCGATGTGCATCTCGGCGGCCCGGCGCTGTTCGGGCCCATCGGCATGATCGTGGCCGGCGCGTTGCGCAGCGACATCCGCGAGTCGCTGAACAAGTTCGTCACGGTGTTCGCGCCGGCCTGAGGACAAGTCGTCAGTATGTTGCGCCCACGCCCTGGCTGGTTGGTCGCGCTGTTCGCCGCGACGGTGTCGGTTAGCGTGTGGCTGCCGTGGTTGACGACCGGCCTCAACGGCGGCGGCTGGGCCAGCGCGATCGGTGGCAGAGGCGGCAACCTGCATCTTCCGATGCACTTCGGACCGGGTCAGCTGATCGTGCTGTTGTCCTCGATGCTGCTGGTCGCGGGCGCGATGGTGGGCAGAGGATTGTCTGCGAGGCCGGCATCCGTTGCCGCGCTGGTGATCTCGCTGATCGTCGTCGCACTGACGGTCCGGTACTACCACGTCAACGTCAAGCCGCCGGTGTCGGCTGCCTACGGCCTGTACGTCGGTGGCGCCGCGGCGGCCGCCGCGATGCTGTGCTCGGTGTGGGCGTTGGCTTCCTCGCTGCGCGGTGGCCGAGCCGGCTAGCCCACGCTGACCTGGGCGCCCTTCAGCGGCAGAGCGCATACGTCGCAGGTCAATTCCCCGACGAACGGCTTGCCGCAGTCGAGATGGGTGATCATCACGGCCGGCCCTTCCGGCGCGTGAAACCAACGCTGTCCGCACTGCAACGCGGCGACGATCACCGGGAAGAACGCCCGACCCTTCTCGGTGAGCTGATAGCCGACGCGCGCCGGTCCCGTTTCCCGCGCCACGCAAAGCACACCATTGGCGCAGAACGTCTGCAGCCGGTCGGCGAGCAGCGACGGAGGCGCCCCGAGCCGGGTTTGAAAATCGGTGAAGCGGCTGGCTCCCAGAAAAGAACAGACCAACAGCGCAGCCGCCCAACGGTTTCCGAACACGCTCATCGTCTCGGGGAATAGTCCGGCCTGACCGCGGTTGTCGTCGGCTCTCGACCTCCGCCGGGTAACCGCCTCGGGGACCGAGCGCGGCCATGAGCCACTGGGCCCCCATCGCGCGGTCACCTCTTTCTCGGTCACCACCTCCGCGCACGATCGGCAGGTCAGCGTCGGTGCGAAGTCGCTGTGGCAAACCGTGTGGTGCATTCCCGGAAGCCGGTGGACATGGTCAGGCACCCATCGTCGCTCCCACTCCCAGATCGACAACAGCACCGGCCAGAAGGCCCGTCCCTGTCGGGTGATCAGATACTCCGCGCGAACCGGCCGGGTCCGGTAAGTCGTGCGGACCAGCAGCCCGTTATCCGTCAGCGCCCGCAACCGTTTGGTGAGCACCGAATTCGATATCGGCAACCGTTCCATGAACTCGCCATACCGGGTCGCCCCCAACAATGCCTGCTGGATGATCAGCAGCGTCCACTCGTCGCCGAGCAGGCCCAGGATCCGCCCAACGGCATTGGTGCCACCGGGGCTCAGCGTGGTCGGCTTACCCGCGTCGGAGTCCGCCGGCATTCACAACCCGATCGCGCCGGCCGGCGAGTCGGCGTCGTGCCAGCGGCGCAACTGCGCGCCCGGTGCCCAGGTGGCGTGTGTGCCGCTGGAAATCCGTTCGGGCAGCCGCAGTTTGCACACCGGACCGTCGCCAACCCGCGCGGCGTCGAAGACCAGGCAGTAGGAGGCGTCGGCAGCCATATCGGTGGTCAGCGTGATCAGATAGCCGTCGTCTTCGCCGGTCGCGCCTGGTCGCGGCGCCATCGCGGCTTCACTTCCGTAGACCCCGTCGGCGAACTGGTAGCGCTCTTCGGCTCCGGTGCGCACATCGTGCTTGACCAGACCGTCGAACAGGAACCATCCCGGCTTGCCGGTAGCGGCGTAGCTGTAGCGGTATTCGCCGGCGGCGTAGTCGGGGTTGATCGTGCCGAATTCGGTTATCGATTCCGACAATTGCTCTTCTTTCACCGCGCCGGTGACCAGGTTGAGACGCCACCGGTGCAGTCGTGCCTGCAGGCGATCCAGCGCCAGGAAGCGAAACAGCTTGTCCCACTTTGATCCACCGGTGTCGAGCGGTTGCGGAGCGCCTTCGAAGAACCCGTCGAGCACGATCTCGTCACCGTCCTCGTAGGCGTTGACGAAGTGCAGCACGAACGTCGG
>DASQRI010000141.1:0-46189 GCA_035642975.1 Mycobacterium sp. | reverse complement strand
GTTCGCCGCCGAGATGGGTCTGGCCCGGCTGTGGCGGTCGTGGGGAATCGAGCCCGATGTGGTGCTGGGTCACAGCGTGGGCCAGTACGCAGCGGCATGCGTGGCCGGAGTGTTCAGCCTCGAGGACGGGGCGCGGCTGATGGCCGAGCGTGGCCGGCTGTTCGGCAGCCTGCCCGCAGGTGGCCGGATGGTCGCCGTGTTCGCCGACCCCAAGCGCGTCGAGGAAGTGGCCAACGAATTCTCGCGGGTGTCGGTCGGGGCTTACAACGGCCCTAACACGGTGCTGTCGGGTCCGGGTGAGGATCTGGACCAGATCGTCGCGAAGTTCGGTGAGGACGGGATCCGTTGCACGAAGCTGGAAACCAGCCACGCCTTCCACTCGGAGTTACTGGAACCGGTGCTCGGCGAGTTCGAGTCGTACGCAGCGCAGATGCAGTACGCGGTGCCGACGTTGCCGCTGGTCTGCAACCGCACCGGCGCCGTGCTCACCGCGGAGACTCCGATCGACGCGCAGTACTGGCGGCGGCATTCCCGCCAGCCGGTGCAGTTCGCCGAAAGCGTCCGCACCATCGCCGCTTTGGGATGCACGGTGTTGATGGAGATCGGTCCGCAACCTGTGCTGACCGGTGCGGCGGTGCAGGTCTGGCCGGAACATCTGGCTGCGCCGCGTGCGATCGTGTCGTTGCGCAAGGGCGTCGGTGACCGGCGCCAGGTCGCCGATGCTCTGTCCCTGGCCTATGTCAGTGGTCATCGGCCGAACTTCGCTGCGCTGCAGCACCAGCCGCGCCGCAGGCTCGAGCTGCCCACCTATCCGTTCCAGCGGCGGCGCTTCTGGCCGCAGACGTCCGGCATTGCGGTCGACGGTGGTGCCACGTCCGGACTCCTGGGTGGTGCCAAGGATCTGGCGTCCGGCGACTCCGTCTACACCAGCCGGCTGTCCGTGAAGTCGCAACCGTGGCTGTCCGATCACGTCATCTACGGCACCGTGGTGGTTCCCGGCGCGACGTATGCGGCGATGGCGCTGGCCGCAGTCGGGCCTCCGGGACGGGTCAAGGAAGTATTCTTCTACGAGCCGATCATCCTGCCCGAGAAGGCTTCTCGTGAGGTGCAGCTGACGCTGCATCCGCTCGAAGCCGGCGATGGCTGGGACTTCAAGGTGCACAGCCGGCCATACGGTGTCCGTGATGTCGACTGGTCGCTGAACGCCGACGGCACGGTCCTCAACGGTGTCGAGGAGGAGGCGGCTCCCGAGCAGGACCCCATCGACGCGGCGATCGAGCGGATGAACCGCATGCGTCCGCAGGAGCTGTTCGAGACCTTCGCCGACATGGAACTGTCGTGGGGGCCCAACTGGTCTGGCTCGCTGAAGTCGCTGTGGCTGGGTGAAGGCGAGGCGATCGGTGATATCACCGTTGGCGAGGAACTCACCGAGCATCTCGGGTCCGAGCCGATGCACCCGGTCTTGATGGATCTGTGTACGGGTGTCGCCTTCCCGGCGTTCCCGGCCTTGCTCGCGGCCGAGCAGGGGGTCAATGACCTGTTCCTGCCGCTGCGGTACGGGCAGGTCTTCCTGAAGGAGAAGATGCCCCGGCGGTTCTACTGCCGTGCGCGCTGGCACACCAGCGCCCTCGACAGCGAGACCCAGGTCTTCGACCTCGACTTCGTCGATCGGGATGGCCGCTTGCTGGGCGGGATCCGCGAGTTCACCGTCAAGCGTGCTCCGCGCGAGGCGTTGTTGCGTGGGCTCGGTGGCGACGCGACCCGGCTGCTGTACACCCTCGGCTGGCAGGAGTTGCCACCGCCGGCGCCGAGTGAGGACGCCGGCGAAGCGATCGGCACCTGGCTGGTCGCCGGATTCGACGAATTGGCCGCCGCCCTGCCGGGCTGCATCCCGTTCGACCGGACCACGAACCCGGAGCCGATGGGGCAGGTGTTGACGCAGGCCAAGGAGCGCGGGATGCCGTTCGCCGGCATCGTATGGGCCAGCGCCACACCGAGTGGCGAGGAGTCGAGCGCCGAAGCTGCCGAGCGCCTCGAGACGGAGATCGCCCACCTGCTCAGCGCGGTGCACGCCCTGCAGGCCGATCCGTCGCTCAAGCTACCCAATGGACTGTGGATCGTCACCGAACGTGCGGTGGCGACCGAGTCGGGCGAACCGGTCGACCCGGTGCAGTCAGCGCTGTGGGGATTGGGGCGCAACATCGTCAACGAGGAGCCGGCCCTGCACTGCAGGCTGGTCGACCACGACGGAACGGAGGGGGCCGCGCGCTCGCTGGCCGACCTGCTCAGCACGCCTGCTGACGAACCCGAACTGGCACTGCGACAAGGGAAATTCCTCGCATCCCGGCTGCTGCCATGGGCGCGCAGCGGCAACCTTGCGGTGCCGAGGGGAACCGACTACGTCCTGGCGCCCACCGAGCGCGGCGCGATCGACAACCTGCGTATCACCGAGAAAGAGGTGCCACCACCGGACGAGGGCTACGTGCAGGTCCGGGTGGAAGCCGCGGGCTTGAACTTCCGGGACGTGCTCAATGTGTTGGGCCTCTACCCGGGCGATCCTGGTCCGATCGGCGGTGACTTCGCCGGTGTCGTCACGCAGTTGGGCGACGGCGTCGCCGGAGTGGAAGTGGGCCAACGCGTCTACGGCTTCATGCAGGGTGCGTTCTCCAGCCGGTTCAATGTGCCGCTGCAGTTGTTGGCGCCGTTGCCGGACTGGCTGGGCGCGGTCGACGCGGCCACCATCCCCGCCGCGGCGCTGACGACCCGACTCGCGTTCGACTGGGCGCAGCTGAAGCCGGGTGACCGCGTGCTGATTCACGCCGCCAGCGGTGGCGTCGGGCTGGCCGCGATCCAGATGGCACAGCAGCACGGCGCGACCGTGTTCGCCACGGCCAGCAAGTACAAGCGCGACACGTTGCGCAAGCTGGGCGTGCAGTATGTGTACGACTCGCGCAGCACCGACTTCGCCGACCAGATCCTCGCCGACACCGATGGCGAAGGTGTCGATGTGGTGCTCAACAGTTTGACCAACGAGGGCTTCATCGAAGCGACCGTGCGTGCTACCGCCAAGAACGGGCGTTTCGCTGAGATGGCCAAGCGCGATATCTGGACGACGGAGCAGATGGCGGAGGCCCGTCCGGACATCGCCTACGAGATCGTGGCGCTGGACGTGACGACCCTGCAGAACCCCGACGAGATCAAGCGGTTGCTGACCGAGGTTTCCGAAGGGTTGGGTCGTGGCGAGTGGAAGCCGCTACCCGCCGAGATCTACCCGCTGGCGGAGGCGAAGACCGCGTTCCGCCGGATGCAGCAGGCGCGGCATATCGGGAAGATCGTCCTGCAGATACCGAAACCGCTGCAGCCGCAAGATGATCGGAGCTATCTGATCACCGGTGGTCTGGGCGCGCTCGGCCTGCACACGGCAGCTTATCTGGCGCAACTCGGGGCCGGTGACATCGTGTTGACCAGCCGGCGCACGCCCGACGCGGATGCCCAACGGGCGATCGACGACATCACCGAGCGTTACCGGTGCCGGATCCACACGTTCTCGGCTGACATCGGCGACGAGTCCGAGGTCGACGCACTGCTGGGTCGGATCCGCGCGGAGTTGCCACCGCTCGCGGGTGTGGCGCACCTGGCGGGCGTGCTCGACGACGCGCTGCTGGCGCAGCAGAGTGTTGAGCGGTTCCGGACGACGCTGGCGCCCAAGGCATTCGGCGCCTACCACTTGGACCGGTTGACGAAGGACGACAATCTCGACTTCTTCATCGTCTTCTCGTCGGTGTCGAGTGTGCTAGGTCCTCCCGGGCAGGCCAACTACGCGACTGCCAACGCGCTACTGGATGGGCTCGTCGCGAGCCGCAAGGCGCAAGGGTTGCCGGCCACCGGCGTCAACTTCGGTCCTTGGGCGCACGGCGGCATGGCTTCCTCGGAGGCTGTGCAAGCCAATCTAAATGTGCAAGGGCTGATTCCGCTGGAACCGTCCGCGGCACTGAGCGCTATGGCCGAGGTCGTCGCCAACGGAACGGGGCAGGGCACCGTCATCAAGGCCAACTGGGCGCGGGCCGCGAAGCTGCTCGGCGCTTCACGTCCGCCGATCCTGGACGTGGTGTTGCCGAGCGCGATGACGGACTCCGCCGGAGACGCCGAGTTGCTCAAGCAACTCAACGAGGTGCCGGTGCCGATGCGGGGTGCGTTCCTGACCGAGCACCTGCAGCGCGAGGTACAGCACTTCCTGCGGCTCGCACAACCGCCCGCGGCAACCAGCCGGTTCCTGGACCTGGGTACCGACTCGCTAATGGCGGTCGAACTCCGCAACCGGCTGCACAGTCAGTTCGGTGGCGCGTTCACGCTGAACGCCACCGCGGTGTTCGACTACCCGACGATCGGGGGACTGGCCGAGTACCTCGCGGCGCAGCTCCCCGATGCGGACGGCGAAGCGCCGGCCGTTGCGGCGCCGGAGGCGTCGGAGTCGGGCGAGGCGGAGTCTGGTGCTGAGCCAGCGGCTCCAAATGCGTCGGAGTCGGGTGACGCGGAACCTGTTGCAGCGGCGGAAACGAGCTGAAGCGACGGCCAGGTCTACAGCATTACAACGCCGTAGTCGCCGACCTGATCGATCAGGACGTGCAGCTGGTCCTGTGACGACCCGAGGGTGTGGTCGATGGCGATCAGCCGCGCGGCGTAGTGGCCGACCGGGTATTCCGCGGTCATCCCGATGCCCCCGTGCAACTGGATAGCCTCCTGGCCGACATGGCGGCCGGACCGGCCGATCTGCAGCTTGGCGCGTGCCGCCACAACGGGGTCGAGATTGCCGTCGGCGATGGACATCGCCGCGTAGAGGTTCATACTGCGCGCCAGCTCTACCGAGACGTACATGTCGGCGGCGCGTTGGGTCAGCGTCTGGAAGGTGTTCAGGGTGACCCCGAACTGCTTGCGCGTCTTGAGGTAATCGGTCGTCAGCCGCAGCGCCTCTTCCATCGCGCCGACCGCCTCCGCGCACAATGCGGACTGAATCCGGACCAGGCCGTTGCGGATCGCCGCCGATGCGTCCACCGCCTCGCCGAGCGGCTCGCCGGGGGCCTTGTCGAGATCGATCTGCGCACCGCGCTGGCCGTCGAATGTGCGATACGGGTGGCGGCTCACGTCCTCACCGTCGACGAGGAACAACCCGATTCCGCCGTCGGGCAACTTCGCGCTGACGACCAGCGTGTCAGCGGAGTCGCCGGCGAGAACCGGGTTCTTCCGGCCGCTGAGTACCCACGAATCACCCTGCTGCACAGCGGTGGTCGCGACAGCATCGACGCGCGCGGTGTGTGCGCCGGGCTCCAGGTGCGCAAACGCCAGCAACCGCTGCCCTTCGGCGACCTCGTCGAGTAGCTGCTTCTGGGCGTCGCTGCCCGCCTCGGCGATGATCGCTCCGGGTCCAAGCGCGGCATGCACAACGGGTTCGGGTGCCAGCCGGCGTCCGACTTCGGTGAGCACGACCATCACTTCGATCTGTCCCGACTCTTCGGGGTCGAATCCCAGCCCGAGAATCCCGGTTTCGGCCAGCTGGGTCCATACCTCCCGGCTCCAGCCCAGATCCGAGGCGATGACCTTGTTGCGGCTCTCGGGGTCATAGCTGCGGGACAGCAGGTCGCGGGTGGTGTCGCGCAGCAGCACCTGTTCGTCGCTCAACTGAAAGTCCATGGCTTTACCTCTTTTTCTCTTACAAGCGGGCCTGTCTTACAAGCCGAGAATGGTCGACGCGACGATGGTGCGCTGTATTTCGTTGCTGCCGCCGTAGATCGACGTCTTGCGGTAGTTCAGGTAGTGCGGTGCGCTGCGCTGCGCCCACGCCGGTGAGGCGATGTCGTCGCCGGCATCGAACGGCAGCGCGTCCGGGCCGGCCACTTCGACGAGCAATTCGGTGGCGATCTGTTGCAACACGCTGCCGCGCAGTTTGAGCACCGACGACGCCGGGTTGGGCTTGCCGTCCACCGAGCCGGAGGCGACCCGCATCTGGGTGAGTTCCAATGCGAGCAACTCATTTTCGGCTTCGGCGAGCCGGGCGGCGAACAGCTGATCTTTTAGCAAGCCGGTGTCGGCGGCCCGCTCTTTGACCTCGGCCAGTCGCACCTTGGTGCGGCCGACTCCCGCGATCCCGGTGCGCTCGTTGCCCAGCAAGAATTTCGCGTAGGTCCAGCCCTGATTCTCTTCTCCGACAAGCTGATCGGCCGGTACCCGGACATCCTCGAAGAAGACCTCGTTGACCTCGACGCTGCCGTCGATCAACTTGATCGGGCGCATCGTGATGCCGGGAGTGTCCAGATCGATGAGCAGGAACGAGATGCCGGCCTGCTTTTTCGGCGCCTGCGGGTCGGTGCGCACCAGACAGAAAATCCAGTCGGCGTACTGGCCCAGCGTCGTCCAGGTCTTCTGCCCGTTGACGACGTAGCTGTCGCCGTCGCGCAGGGCGGTGGTGCGCAGCGACGCCAGATCCGAGCCGGCTTCCGGCTCGGAGAATCCCTGGCACCACCAGATGTCCAGGCTCGCCGTCGACGGGAGGAACCGTTGCTTGGTCTCCTGCGAGCCGAACTCGGCGATCACCGGGCCGACCATTTTGGCGTTGAAGTTCAGCGGCTCCGGCACGGAGGCGAGCTGCATCTCGTCGAGCCAAATTTGGTGCTGAGTCGGCGTCCAGTCTTTGCCGCCCCACTCGACGGGCCAGCCGGGCACCGCGAGGCCGTGCTCGTTGAGGATCTTGTGGCTGGTGGCGATGTCGTCGCGGCCGTACCCCGCGCCCTGACGGGTCCGCTCGCGGATGTCGGCGGGGATCTTCGTCGTGTAAAACTCGCGTAGCTCGTCGCGGAAGGCGGCTTCGTCCTTCGTGAGCGCCAGTTGCATGGCAGTCTCCTCTGCTGGATCTGACGGTCCTGCCCTGCACGTTATCCGTATTCCCAACCAACCAGTCAGGCGGCTCCGCGCTCAGGCCGTTGTGCACAGCCGGCAGTCCGTCCACAGCCGGGACGAGCACAGCCGCGCTACGGCGTCGTCGAGACGGCCGGCGACCCTACCGTCGGAGCATGCGAACAGAGCTGCCCTCCGAGCGACTGCATCGACGACTCGGCGCCCAACCGGACAGTGTCGCTCCACCGGACAGCGATGCCGACGACAGCGATGCCGACACCGACCCGAATTCCCTGCTGCCGCGGTGGCTTCCGGACGGTTCGGCGCAGCAGGGCGGCTGGCTCGCCAGGGTGCGTGCCGATCCGGGCCGTGCGGGTGCCATCGCATTAGCCGCGGTGGCGGCGATCGCGGTGCTGGTCACCATCTTCACGCTGATGCGCGACCAGCCCGCCCCGGTGGTGTCGGCGAAGCTACCGCCGGTCGAGATGGCGTCGTCGACGCGCCGCGACCCGACCCCGAGCCCGTCAGCCGGGCCCAGTCAGCCGGTGGTGGTCAGCGTGGTGGGCTTGGTCCACACCCCCGGCCTGGTCACCTTGACGCCCGGCGCGCGGATCGCCGACGCGCTGAAGGCAGCCGGCGGCACGACGGACGGCGCAGACACGATCGGGCTCAACATGGCTCGCCAGGTCGTCGACGGTGAGCAGATCGTGGTGGGGATCGCGCCGGCCAAAGGACAGCCGGCCGTGTTGGGCAGTTCGGTGAGCTCCGGCTCGGCCGCCCCCGGTCCACCGGGCACCGCGCCGCGTCCGGCCAAGGCCGCGCCGGCTGAGGTGATCAACCTGAACACTGCGACCGTGCAGCAGTTGGACACCCTGCCCGGGGTGGGGCCGGTGCGGGCGGCTGCCATCGTGGCCTGGCGAAATGCCAACGGCAAGTTCACCAGTGTCGATCAACTGGGCGAGGTCGACGGTATCGGTCCGGCGCGCCTGGAAAAGCTGCGTCCGCTGGTCCGTGTCTGAGGCTGGTGCAGCAGCTATCCGGCGCCGACCCCGCGCCGGCACGGTCATGGCGCCGCTCTCCCCCGCAAGCGGGAGGTGCCCCCACCTCATCGCTGCGCTCTGCATCGTCGCCGGCGCGGCTGGATGCGCGTCTGGTGCCGGCCGCGTTGACCAGTTGGGTGGTCACCGCTGCGGGAATCGTGTGGCCGATCGGAAATGTCCTCGGGTCGGTGTGCGTGTCAGCAAGCGTGTGCGGTGCGCTGTTATGGCGTGCTGAATCCAGGAGTCCACGAATGCGTGCGGTTGGCATCGGACTGGTCGCCGCCGGTGTCGTCGGGGCCGGCTTCGGGTTCGCGATCGCGTTGCGCGCCAACGCAGTCACGCACCACCCCATCACCGCGGCGTTTGGGACCGCTGCGGAAGTCGCGGTTACGCCGACCGAGAGCACGCTGTCGGTGGGCCACGGCCGGCTGATGTTTCGCGCCACGCTGCGTCAACTGGGAAATCACGAGATCTCCGGGCGCGTGGTGGTTTTCGCACCGGCGCGCGACTTCACCGCGGTGATGGTGGGTCAGCCGGTGCGCTTCCGAGCCAGAATCACCCGGCCCGCCCGTCATGACTTGACGGTGGCGGTTCTCAACGCCATCGGTGCGCCGACGATGGGTCGTGCGGGGTCGGTGCATCGGGTTGCGCATGCGGTCCGCGCGGGGTTCGCCGCTACGGCTCGGCAAGTGCTGCCGGCAGACCAGGCGGCGATGTTGCCCGGGCTGGTCCTCGGGGACACATCAATGGTCAGCCCGGTGACCAGCCAAGAATTCCGCACGGCGGGTCTGACACATCTCACCGCGGTATCCGGGGCCAACGTGACGATCGTCTGCGGCGCGGTGCTGTTCTCGTCGCGGCTGATCGGCCCGCGGGCAGCGGTGGGGCTGGCCGGTGTGGCCCTGGTGTTGTTCGTCATCGTGGTGCAGCCGACGGCCAGTGTGCTGCGCGCCGCGGTGATGGGCGCGATAGCGCTGGTGGGCATGTTGTCGTCGCGTCGCCGGCAGGCGATTCCGGCTCTGGCGGCCACCGTGCTGCTGCTGATGGTTGTCACGCCCCAGTTGGCCGTCGATCTGGGCCTGGCGTTGTCAGTGGTGGCCACCGCGGCGCTGGTGGTCATCGCGCCGATCTGGTCGCGCCGTCTGGTGGCGGCGGGCTGGCCCAAACCGCTGGCCGACGCCGTCTGCGTGGCGTGTGCCGCGCAGTTGGTGACGGCTCCGCTGATCGCCGGCATCTCGGGCCGGGTGAGCCTGGTGGGGGCCGCGGCCAATCTCGCTGCGGCGGCGCTGATCGCGCCGATCACGGTGCTGGGCAGCGCCGCGGGTGCGCTGTGCCTGTGCTGGCCGGCCGGGGCGCAATTGCTGATCCGGTTCACCGGTCCCGAACTGTGGTGGTTGTTGCGGATTGCGCATTGGGCGGCCAGCGTGCCCGCGGCCAGCTTGCCGGTACCGTCCGGGATTTTCGGTGTGCTGGTTGTCGGTACCGCGGCGCTGCTGGCCGTGGTGCTGTGGCGGTGGCGGTGGTGTCGGGCCGCGATGGCGGTTGCAGCCACCGCACTGCTCGCCTGGTCGTTGTCGGGTCTGCTGGCAGGGGGCGGCGGCGCTGTCGGCCGGACGTGACACCATCGAGCGGTGAGCCAGCAGGTTTCGGCGTTGCATCTCGTCCTGGGCGACGAGGAGCTGCTGGTCGAGCGTGCCGTCGCGGAGGTGCTGCGGTCGGCACGCAAGCGCGCCGGCACCGACGACGTCCCGGTGAGCCGGCTGCGGGCCGGCGACGTGGGCGCCTACGAGCTGGCCGAATTGCTCAGCCCGTCACTTTTTGCCGACGAGCGGGTCGTCGTGCTGGAGGCCGCCGGTGAGGCGGGCAAAGACGCCGCGGAGTTGATCGCCAATGCCGCCGCGGACGTCCCGTCGGGCACCGAGCTTGTGGTGGTGCATTCAGGTGGTGGGCGGGCCAAGGCGCTGGCCAGTCAGCTGCGCGCGCTGGGCGCGCAGGTGTATCCGTGCGCCCGCATCGGCAAGGCCGGCGAGCGTCTGGACTTCGTTCGCAAGGAATTCCGCTCGTTGAAGGTCAAGGTCGGCGACGACACGCTCAGTGCGCTGCTCGACGCGGTCGGCTCGGATATCCGCGAACTCGCCTCGGCCTGTTCACAATTGGTCGCCGACACGGGCGGACACGTCGACGTCGCCGCGGTGCGGCGCTATCACGGCGGCAAGGCCGAAGTGAAGGGGTTCGACATCGCCGACAAGGCCGTGGTCGGCGATGTCGAAGGGGCCGTCGAGGCGCTGCGATGGGCGATGATGCGCGGCGAGCCGAACGTGGTACTGGCCGACGCGTTGGCCGAGGCCGTGCACACCATCGGGCGGGTGGGCTCGATCTCCGGTGACCCTTACCGTCTGGCTGCCGAACTGGGGATGCCGCCTTGGCGGGTGCAGAAGGCGCAGAAACAGGCCCGCCGCTGGTCGCGCGACATGGTGGCTACCGCGATGAGATTGGTGGCGGCGCTGAACGCCGACGTCAAGGGAGCCGCCGCGGATGCGGACTACGCCCTGGAAGCAGCGGTGCGAAAGGTCGCCGAGTTAGTGGCGGGGTGAGTCGCCTCAGAGTTTGTTGAGAGCGTGCGCCAGCGCTGACTTCTTGTTGGCCGCCTGGTTTTTGTGAATGACGCCTTTGCTGGCCGCCTTGTCCAGCTTGCGGTTGGTGGCAACCAGCAGTTCGGCCGCCTTGTCCTTCTCGCCAGCCTCGGCGGCCTCGCGGAACGCGCGGACAGCCGTGCGAAGCGACGACTTCACCGACTTGTTGCGCAGTCTGGCGCGCTCGTTGGTGCGGTTGCGCTTTTGCTGCGACTTGATGTTGGCCACGCGTAATTCCTTCGTAAATTTCAGCTTGTGTGTTTGCCGCAGCGTCCTATGACGCTTAAGCGGCGACTGCTCAGGGTATCAGTCCGTCGTGCATTCCCCCAAAGCGAAGAGAATGGGGCTGCAGGCAGGGCATTTGTGATGCAGCATGG
The DNA here is from genome assembly GCA_035642975.1 of Mycobacterium sp. GTDB lineage: Bacteria > Actinomycetota > Actinomycetes > Mycobacteriales > Mycobacteriaceae > Mycobacterium. The sequence goes on along the minus strand of DASQRI010000141.1, from coordinate 35,251 downwards.
CACAGTGGCCCTTCGAACCGTTCCCGCCGAGACCAGGCGGCAGCAGCGCAGCAAGCCGCAGCCGCCGCAGCCATACGAACCTATCTTCGACGGCTACAATGCCGCGGGCAGTTACCACGAGGCCTTCGATGAGATGTTCGACGGGCAGGGCAATGTCCGCGGCCCCTACAAGGGCATCTACGCCGAGCTTGCGCCGTCGGATGCCTCCGACCTCGACGCTCGCGCCGAGGCGCTGAGCCGGGCCTTCAGCGATCAGGGCATCACGTTCTCCCTGTCCGGCCAGGAGCGACCGTTTCCGCTGGACCAGGTCCCGCGAGTCATCTCGGCCGCCGAATGGACGAGGTTGGAGCGCGGCATCACCCAGCGCGTCAAGGCCCTCGAGGCATACCTCGACGACATCTACGGCGACCAGGAGATCCTGCGTGACGGCGTCATCCCGCGCCGGCTGATCACCTCCTGCGAGCACTTTCACCGTCAGGCCGTCGGCATCGTCCCGCCCAACGGCGTGCGCATCCACGTCGCCGGTATCGACATGATCCGCGACGAGAAAGGCACCTGGCGGGTCCTCGAGGACAACCTGCGGTCGCCGTCCGGGGTCTCGTATGTGATGGAGAACCGGCGCACGATGGCGCGGGTCTTCCCGAACCTGTTCGCCAGCCACCGGGTGCGCGCCGTCGACGACTACGCGGCGCACCTGCTACATGCGCTGCGTAATTCGGCGGCCACCAACGAGGCCGACCCGACGGTCGTGGTGCTGACGCCGGGCGTCTACAACTCGGCATATTTCGAGCATTCGCTGCTGGCCCGTCAGATGGGTGTCGAGCTGGTCGAAGGCCGTGACCTGTTCTGCCGGGACAATCAGGTCTACATGCGCACCACCGAAGGTGAAGTGCAGGTCGACGTCATCTACCGGCGCATCGACGACATCTACTTGGACCCGATGCAGTTCCGGCCCGATTCGGTGCTGGGCGTGGCGGGCCTGCTCAATGCGGCCCGTGCGGGCAACGTGGTGATCTCCAGCGCCATCGGCAACGGAGTGGGCGATGACAAACTCGTCTACACCTACGTGCCGACGATCATCGAGTACTACCTGGGGGAGAAGCCGCTGCTGGCCAACGTCGACACGTTCCGCTGCTGGCTGGACGACGAGCGCGAAGAGGTGCTCGACCGGGTCGACGAGCTGGTGATCAAACCCGTCGAGGGCTCGGGTGGTTACGGCATCGTCTTCGGTCCGGAAGCTTCCAACAAAGAGCTGAACGCGATCAGCAAGAGCATCCGCGACGACCCGCGGGGCTGGATCGCGCAGCCGATGATGGAGCTGTCGACCGTCCCGACCCAGATCGGCGACACGCTCACGCCCCGCTACGTCGACCTGCGGCCATTCGCGGTCAACGACGGCGACGACGTATGGGTACTGCCCGGTGGTCTGACCCGGGTGGCGCTAGTCGAAGGGTCGCGGGTGGTCAACTCGAGCCAGGGCGGCGGGTCCAAAGACACCTGGGTATTGGCGTCGCGCACGTCGGCGGCCGACCGGGAGCTCGGCGCCGCCGAGGTTGTGAAGAAGCTGCCCAAGGCAGTCACCTCGACCAATGGCGAAGCGGACGGCGAAAAGCCGCAGCAGCAGAGGCAATTCCAGCAGCAGAGACTGTCGAAGTCGCAACCGAACGTGGAACAACAGCCGGAGCAACAGCAACAACAACAGCAGGCGATGATGCGCTGATGTTGGCCCGCAACGCTGAAGCGCTGTACTGGATCGGTCGCTACGTTGAGCGCGCCGACGACACGGCGCGCATCCTCGACGTCACCATCCACCAGCTGCTGGAGGATTCCAGCGTCGACCCGGACCACGCGTCACGAGTTCTGTTGCAGGTGTTGGGAATTGAGGAGCCGGACACCCAGCTGGACGTCTGGTCGTTGACCGACCTGGTGGCGTTTCGCCGCGACACCCCGGGCGGCTGCTCCATCGTCGACGCCATCTCAGCCGCGCGGGAGAATGCCAGGTCTGCCCGTGAGGTGACATCCACCGAGACCTGGGAGTGCCTCAACACCACCTTCAATGCGCTGGGTGAACGCGAGCGGGCCTCCAAACGTCTTGGCCCACATGAATTTCTATCATTCATCGAGGGTCGCGCCGCGATGTTCGCCGGCCTCGCCGACTCGACACTGTCCCGCGACGACGGCTACCGATTCATGATGCTGGGCCGTGCGCTCGAACGGGTGGACATGACAGTGCGGATGTTGCTGTCGCGGGTGGGCGACAGCGCGGCCTCCCCGGCGTGGGTGACGGTGCTGCGCTCCGCGGGCGCACACGACACTTATCTGCGGACCTATCGCGGTGTGCTGGACGCCAATCGGGTCGTCGAGTTCATCCTGCTCGACCGTCTGTTCCCGCGGTCGATCTTCTACTCGCTGAAGTTGGCCGAGCACAACCTCGACGAACTGTTGCACCATCCGCACAGCCGGGTCGGATCCACCGCCGAAGCGCAGCGGCTGCTGGGCCGAGCGCGCAGTGAACTCGAGTTCGTGCGGCCAGGCGTGTTGCTCGAATCTCTGGAGATGCGGCTGGCCGGCTTGCAGAAGTCGTGTTCTGACGTCGGAGAAGCGTTGGCGGTGCAGTACTTTCACGCCGTACCGTGGGTGGCCTGGTCTGACGCCGGCCAGCGCGACCCGTTGCCGACCAAGAAGGCGAAGAACTGATGTGGCGGATGCGGCTTCTGCACGCCACCGGATATGCCTATCCGTCACCGGCGACGGCTTCGTACAACGAGGCCCGGCTCACGCCGCGATCAGACTCCCGGCAGAACGTCGTGCTCAGCCGTATCGAAACCGTTCCGGCCACCCGGTCCTACCGGTACATCGACTATTGGGGCACCGCGGTGACGGCATTCGACTTGCATGCGCCGCACACCGAGTTGACCGTGACGTCCTCATCGGTTGTGGAGACCGACCGGTCGGAGCCTCCGGCGGAAGAGCTCAGCTGGTCCGATCTGCATAACGAGACGGTCATCGACCGGTTCGACGAGGTGCTGCGCCCCACTGAATACACACCGGTGAGCAAGCGTATTGCGGCCGTGGGCAAGCGGATCGCCAAGTATCACGAGCCTGCCGCCGCCGTCGTCGCGGCTGCGGAGTGGGTACGCAGCGAACTGGACTACGTTCGGGGCACGACCGGTGTGCACTCGTCAGGTCTGGATGCGTTGCGCGAGGGCAAAGGCGTCTGTCAGGACTTCGTCCATCTGTCGCTGATTGTGTTGCGCAGCATGGGTATTCCTGCGCGTTATGTGTCCGGTTATCACCATCCCAACTCCGACGCGGTGATCGGGGAGACCGTGGACGGGCAGAGCCATGCCTGGGTTCAGGCCTGGACCGGAAGTTGGTGGGATCTCGACCCCACCAACGACAGCGAGATCAACGAGCAGTACATCAGCGTGGGTGTCGGCCGGGACTACTTCGACGTGTCCCCGCTGAAGGGCATCTACTCCGGACAGGGCGCCACCGACCTCGACGTCGTCGTCGAAATCACGCGATTGGCATAGTTTTCCGCCATATCGTTGTCGGTATGGCGGATTCACGGCAACACGATGGACCGTCGCTGTCGCTGGTCGCCGCGGCGTGGGTTGGGTTGCTCTTCGGTGGTCTGGCGATCGGGGTCGCGCTTGGCGGCGTGATGCCGCTGCCATACGGGCCGGTCGTCGCGGTCCAGCAGTACGTGCGCGCTCAACCGCTGTCGATACGGGTGATCGCGGTGACGGCGTTCGCATCGTCGGTGCCGTTGGCGCTCTACGCGGCAACGGCATGTGCCCGGTTGCGCCGGCTTGGTGTCACCACCACGGGCCCGACGATCGCCCTGGCGGGCGGAATTTTGGCGGCCGGCACCTTAGGCCTGACGGGTTTGCTGGGCTGGACGCTGTCGCGGCCGGAGATCAGTGGCGACGTCGCGTCGGTGCGGGTGCTGTACGTGCTGGCGTTCCTGATCGGTGGGGTCGGGCACGTCGCGGCGCTGGGCCTTCTCGTTGCGGGCGTGGCGGTGCCGGGCTTGGCCCTCGGGCTTCTGCCGGGGCCGCTGGCCCGGGTTGGCCTGGCGATCGCCATCCTGTGCGAATTGACGACGTTGGTGCTGGCCTGGACCGCGCTCGGCCCGATCTTGCCGGTGGCAAGGGTTACGGCGATGTGCTGGCTGCTGGTGGCCGGCGCACGGCTAGGACGTCGGCGGGACGTCTCGTCCACACACACCTGACCTGGACGTTCGTTCGAATTTCGCCAGCTGCTTTCACGCCGACCGATATCGCCGTAGCCTGGTGTGAACCGGATCACAATCGGTTGGAGGCTTTGATGCGGATTGCAGATGTGTTGCGGAGCAAGGGCGGCGAGGTGGTGACGATCGGCCCCGATGCCACGGTCACCGAACTGCTCGACGGGCTCGCCGGTCACAACATCGGCGCCATGGTGGTGGTCGGAGACGGCGGGGTGGTCGGCATCGTCTCCGAGCGTGACGTGGTACGCCAGCTGCACAAGCATGGCGCGTCCGTGCTGTCGAAGCCGGTCGATGAAATCATGACGGCGGTGGTCTCAACCTGTAGCAAGGCCGACACGGTAGACAGCCTCACCCTGCTGATGACCGAAAACCGGGTGCGCCACGTGCCGGTACTCGACGACGGAAACCTGATCGGCATCGTCAGCATCGGCGACGTCGTGAAGACGCGGATGGAAGAGCTGGAAAGCGAGCACGAGCAGCTGCAGTCCTACATCACCCAGGGTTGACGAATAACTCAGCTCCAGGAGTAGTCACGGCGCAGTCGGGCCGCGACGATGTCGAAGACGGAGCGGTCCAGGATCGCGCCCTCACGGCGGATGCCCTCTTCGGGGACGTTGAGCACCCGGTCTAGCCGCACCCAGCTGGGCCTGCCGGCGCCATCCCAGCTGCCGCTGCCGATACCCACCCAATCCCGGTCGGCGGCGTGTCGCTCCTGACTGGACATCATCAAGCCGAGCAGTGTCGCGCGGTCGCGGCCTACCACCAGTACCGGGCGGTCCTTGCCGCGAGTGGGGTCCTCCTCGTAGGTGACCCATGTCCACACGATTTCGCCGGGATCGGCCTGGCCGTCCAAATCGGGTGCATAGACCAGCCTGCGGGCCCGATGTGCGGTGGGCACGCTGGTCCTGGTCACCGGTCGGCCCGCGGTGATCTCCGCCGGAGGTTCGAACACGCTGCCGGCGATCACGTCCAAGCCGATCTTGATGCTCCGCTGAACGGTCGGTGATTGCTGGAGCTGCCGGATCAGCTTCGGCGCCTCGTTGAACACCAGATTTTCGGCCAGCCGCTGGAACGTCTTCCACTGTGACGCCATGTTCGCAGCATAGGACGGGCTGGCACGGTTGTGCCCCGACGAGGCGCGTTCTTCACCTCGGCGCACATCGCCGGTGCGGGACCTCACTCCAACGGCGATTGTGCCGCAGCGGCCGTCCCTGGATACCCTGGAAGGGCCTAAGCCCGGCTTCACCAGGAGATTCCCATCAGCAGCTTCGCCGACCAGACGTTCACCGCGCCGGCGCAGATTCGGAACTTCTGCATCATCGCCCACATCGACCACGGCAAGTCCACTCTGGCCGACCGGATGCTGCAGTTCACCGGCGTCGTCGACGAGCGATCGATGCGGGCCCAGTACCTCGACCGGATGGACATCGAGCGCGAGCGCGGGATCACCATCAAGGCCCAAAACGTCCGGCTGCCATGGAAAGTCGACGACACCGAGTACGTGCTGCACCTGATCGACACCCCCGGCCACGTCGACTTCACCTACGAGGTGTCTCGCGCACTGGAGGCCTGCGAGGGCGCGGTGCTACTGGTCGACGCCGCCCAGGGCATCGAGGCGCAGACGCTGGCCAACCTCTACCTGGCCCTGGACCGCGACCTGCACATCATTCCGGTGCTCAACAAGATCGACTTACCCGCTGCCGACCCCGACCGCTATGCGGCAGAGATCGCCCACATCATCGGGTGCGAGCCCAGCGACGTGCTGCGCGTCTCGGGCAAGACGGGGGAGGGCGTCGCCGATCTGCTCGATCACGTCGTGCGCGAGGTGCCACCGCCGACCGGCGACGCCGACGCGCCCGCACGGGCGATGATCTTCGACTCCGTCTACGACATCTACCGCGGCGTGGTCACGTACGTGCGCGTGGTGGACGGCAAGATCACCCCGCGTGAACGCATCGCGATGATGTCGACCGGCGCGACTCATGAACTGCTCGAGGTCGGCATCGTCTCGCCCGACCCGAAGCCGTCGGTCGGCCTCGGCGTCGGTGAGGTGGGCTACCTGATCACCGGTGTGAAGGATGTGCGCCAGTCGAAGGTCGGCGACACCGTCACCTCCGCGCGCCACGGTGCGACCGAAGCGCTGACCGGGTACCGCGAACCCAGGCCGATGGTCTATTCCGGGCTCTATCCGGTCGACGGGTCCGACTACCCCGACCTACGCGACGCGCTGGACAGGCTGCAACTCAACGACGCGGCGCTGACCTACGAACCGGAGACATCGGTGGCGCTCGGTTTCGGCTACCGGTGCGGGTTCCTCGGGCTGCTGCACATGGAGATCACCCGCGAGCGTCTGGAGCGCGAATTCGACCTCGACCTGATCTCGACGTCGCCGAACGTGGTGTATCGCGTTGTCAAGGAAGACAATTCGGAACTCGTCGTCACCAACCCGTCGGACTGGCCCGAAGGCAAGGTGCGCGCGGTGTACGAGCCCATCGTCAAGACCACGATCATCGCGCCGAGTGAATTCATCGGCACCATCATGGAGCTCTGCCAGTCGCGGCGCGGCGAACTGGGAGGCATGGATTACCTGTCGCCCGAACGTGTCGAGTTGCGCTACACGATGCCACTGGGCGAGATCATCTTCGACTTCTTCGACTCGCTGAAATCGCGCACCCGCGGCTACGCCAGCCTCGATTACGAAGAAGCCGGCGAGCAGGAGGCCGCGCTGGTCAAGGTCGACATCCTGTTGCAGGGTGAGGCCGTCGACGCGTTCAGTGCCATCGTGCACAAGGACGGCGCCGCGGCCTACGGCAACAGGATGACCACCAGACTCAAAGAGCTCATCCCACGCCAGCAGTTCGAGGTGCCGATACAAGCCGCGATCGGATCCAAAATCATTGCTCGGGAGAACATTCGCGCGATCCGCAAGGACGTGCTGTCCAAGTGTTACGGCGGTGACATCACCCGCAAGCGCAAACTGCTCGAGAAGCAGAAGGAAGGCAAGAAGCGAATGAAGACCATCGGCCGGGTCGACGTGCCGCAGGAGGCGTTCGTCGCCGCACTTTCCACGGACGGCGCGGCGGACAAAGGTAAGAAGTAACGACGAGACAGACGAGCCAGAGGCCTCCATTGACCACGGAAACGCGCGCGCGGGCAGACATGTGCCCTGGCGTGTTGCGGCCATGGCAGGCCGACGACGGGCTGCTCGTGCGAATCCGCCTGGTAGGTGGTCAGCTGCCCACGGAAGCACTGCAACGCCTGTCCGAGGTCAGCCAACGGCACGCTGACGGACGTATCTATCTGACCTGGCGCGCGAATCTGCAGCTGCGCGGACTGGCCGGCGGCGGCCAAGTGACGACGGACGCCCTGGCGGCGATCGAGTCGACCGGCCTCCTCCCGTCGCGCACGCACGAACTGGTGCGAAATGTGCTGGTGTCGCCGCAGACGGGCCTGGCCGGCGGACGCGCTGATCTTCGTTGCGTGGCAACACAGCTCGACACCCTGATATGTGCAGACGCAAAACTGGGTCTGCTGCCCGGGCGCTTCCTGTTCACGCTCGACGATGGCCGCGGCGACTTGCTCGACCGCCTCACTGGAGCCGGGAAGTATGGAACTGACCTGGGTTGTGTGGCGCTCGGCGATGGAATGGTTCAGCTGCGCATTGGCCAGCATTGGGGAGCCGTCACACCGATAGGTGACGCCGCCGACCGTTTGGTTGATCCGGCGGCGCAATTCCTCGACGCCCGCGGGCCGGGCGCTGATGCGCCGTGGCACATCCGAGAGCTGACCCGGCCGCTTCAACCCCCCACGCCTGCCGACCCCCGGCTCCCCGCTCCAGCGCCGCCGCTTCCCTACGGCACGGTGCCCGGCGGCAGCCACGTGCCCGCCAACGACGGCGTACTAACCCGCGATGTGGTCCGGTCGCTGCTCGAACAGGCGGCGGACGTCGCACATGTCGTCGTCACGCCCTGGCGGGGCATCCTCATCCCCAACGCGGCGGAGGTATCCAAGTGATACGTCCCGAGACGTACGATGCCCGGCGGCCGACGCCACGCTACGACTACATTGCCGACGGCCCCGCCATCTACGCTGACTCGTTCGCCACCATCCGCCGAGAAGCCGACCTTTCGCGCGTCCCGGCAGAAGCAGAGAAGTTGGCTGTACGGATGATCCACGGCACCGGTCAGCCGGACCTCATCGACGATCTGGTGATCCATGCTGAGCTCGTGCCCGCCGCTCGCTCTGCGCTGCAATCCGGCGCCCCCATTCTTTGCGACGCAAACATGGTCGCCACCGGTGTCACCGCCGGCCGGCTCCCGGCCGCCAACGAGGTGCACTGTTTCCTGAGTGACCCCAGCGTGCCCGCTCTCGCCCGACGGTGGCACACCACCCGCACCGCGGCCGCCGTCTCGTTGTGGGAGCCAGTCCTGGGCGGTGCGGTCGTTGCCGTCGGCAATGCCCCGACCGCACTGTTTCACCTACTGGAGATGCTCCTCGACGGTGCGCCTCGGCCCGCTGCCATCGTCGGCTGTCCGGTGGGGTTTGTCGGTGCCGCGCAATCCAAGGAGGCACTGATCTCGCTGTCCCGCGACCACGGAATCGACATCCCGTTCGTGACCGTGCGTGGACGGCGGGGGGGATCGGCGATGACTTCGTCGGCAATCAACGCGCTGGCCTCGGAGGCAGAGTGACCACGGCCCCGAGTCACGGCCGGTTCTACGGAGTCGGCCTGGGCCCGGGCGATCCCGAGCTGATCACCCGCAAGGCGGCCCGGATCATCGGCGAGGCTGATGTCGTCGCCTACCACGCGGGCGTTAACAAGCAGTCCTACGCGCGGACCATCGCGGCGGACCTGATTCCCGCTGATGCCATCGAGGAGGAACTGCGCTACCCCCTCACCACCGGCACGACGGACCATCCCGGTGGATACGCCGGAGCGCTGGCCGACTTCTACGAGGAATCAGCTGCCAGGCTGGCCGCGCATCTGGACGCCGGGCGCACGGTTGCGCTGCTCGCCGAAGGGGATCCGCTGTTCTACGGCTCCTTCATGTACATGCACGATCGGCTCAGCACCCGCTTCGCCACCGAGGTCATACCCGGGATACCGGCGTTCACCGCCGCGACCGCGGCCACCGCCTCCCCGCTGGTCCGCCAGACCGACGTGCTGACCGTGCTGCCGGGCACGCTGTCCGAAGCCGAACTCGCACGGCGCCTGGCGGACACCGACGGTGCGATCATCATGAAGCTCGGGCGCACCTTCCCGGCCGTCCGGCGTGCGCTGGCATCGGCGGGCCGCCTCGATCATGCGGTCTACGTCGAGCGGGCCAGCCACCCGCAGCAGCGCTGGATGCCGGTCGCCGACGTCGACGAATCCACCGTGCCGTACCTGTCTCTGATCGTCGTCAACGGCGACTCGGTCAACGGTCAGCGTTCCCGTGACAAGGTCGAAAAACCAACCCTTACAACCGTTACCGCCGTCGCTGAACTCTTCGTCATCGGTCTGGGGCCGGGCCAGGAAAGCTGGACGACGCCGGAGGCGGCGGCCGCGCTTGCCGAGGTGCAGCACGTCGTCGGCTACGGCCCGTACGTGGCGCGGGTGCCGCAGCGGAAAGGGTTGCAGCGGCACGCATCCGGCAATACCGTCGAAGTCGACCGCGCACGATTCGCCCTTGAGTTGGCCCTCCGCGGCGAGAAGGTCGCCGTCGTCTCCGGCGGCGACGCGGGCGTGTTCGGCATGGCCTCGGCAGTGTTCGAGGCCGCCGACGACGAGCGCTTCGCCGCGGTTCCCATCCGGGTGCTACCCGCCGTCTCGGCCGTTCACGCCGTCGCGGCCCGGGCCGGCGCGCCCATCGGGGCGGACTTCGCGGTGCTCAGTCTGTCCGACCGGCTCAAGCCGTGGTCGGTGATCGAGGAAAGACTGCGTGCCGTCGCCGTCGCCGATCTCGTTCTGGCGATCTACAACCCGGCATCGCGGGCCCGTCCCGAGCAGATCACCGTGGCTCGCAAGATCCTGCTCGAACACCGTTGCGCCGACACGGTTGTCGTCGTAGGTCGTGACGTCGGGCGAGCAGAGGAATCACTGACCGTGACGACGCTGGGCAACCTCGACACCGACGCCATCGACATGAAATGCCTTCTCCTGGTCGGGGCGTCGACGACCCGAGCCACTCCGGCCGGTCGAGTGTGGACGCCGCGGTGGGTACGGTGAGCACCGCGCGGTTCGCAGTGCAGTTTGTCGGCGCCGGACCGGGCGCCGCTGACCTGATGACCGTACGCGCGACGCGGATGCTTGCCACCGCAGACACCGTCCTATACCCGGGAAGCTATCTTGATCCCGAAGTGCTGGAAAATTGCTGTCCGACAGCTGATCTGATCGACACCCAAAAATTGGATCTGGATGACATCGTCGCCCGCACCGTCGATGCGCACCGCGCCGGCCGACGGGTCGTCCGCCTGGTGTCCGGTGACCCGAGCCTCTACAGCGCGGTATCGGAACAGACCCGGCGACTCGACTCGGCGGGGGTGCCGTGGGAGATCACACCGGGGGTGCCGGCATACGCGGCCGCGGCGGCGCGGGTCGGTCGCGAACTCACCGTCCCGCTGGTCGCGCAATCCGTCGTGCTGACCCGGACCCAGGCGCGGTCCACCGCGATGCCGGATACCGAGTCGCTTGCCGCGTTCGCGCCGACCCGGGCAACTCTGGTGCTGCACTTGGCAATTACCCAAACCCGCGCTCTGATGGACGAACTCGCGCCGGAATACGGCGCACACTGCCCGGTCGTGGTCGTGTACCGCGCCACCCAGCCGGGGGAGCGCGTCCTTCGCGGCACCGTTGCCGACATCGCCGACCAGGTCGAGGCTGCCGGGCTGCGCCAGGCCGCCGTGATCCTCGTCGGCGAAGCGCTCGGCGAACGCGCGGATCCGCGCGCGGGAGAAAGCCATCTCTACGACCCGCAACGAGATCGATCGGTCACCGGCTCATGCTGAGGTCAGTTGTCGGGCGGCTTGGTGAATGCCCACTGGGTCACCGCCCGCGCAGGCGTCCAGCCGGTGAACGAACCGACCGGCGCAGCATGCTCGACGTGAATGCGGCTGAGTTCGCCGCCGTGTTCGCCGTACGCCTCGGCGAGAAGCGCTTCGGTCTCGACGGTCACGCCGTGAACGACGATCCGACCACCGGCGCGCAGCGCGTCGAGGCATCGTCGGAGGACTCCGGATCGAGTCGCGCCGCCACCGATGAACACGGCGTCGGGAATGCTCAGTTCGCTCAACGCATCCGGAGCTGCGCCCTGGATCACTTGCAGCGCAGGCACTCCCAGCCTCTGCGCATTGCGGGCAATCCGTTCAGCGCGACCGGCATCGGCTTCCACCGCGATAGCCCGGCAAGTCGGGTGACTCCGCATCCATTCGATGCCCACCGAACCCGCGCCCGCGCCGACGTCCCACAACAGCTGCCCGGGTGCCGGCAGCAGACGAGCCAGCGCGGCCGCACGCAGATCCCGCTTGGTCAGTTGGCCGTCGTGCTCGAACGCGTCATCGGGCAACCCGGTCGCCCATCCCGCCCGCAGCGGTCCAGTCAATTGCAGCGCAACGATATTCAGGGGCGGTGTGTCGCCCGAGAATTGCTCGGCAGTGGTCTCCAGGATCGTCTCGTGGTCGCTGCCGAGGTCGCCCAGCACCACGAAGCGGCTCGGCCCGTATCCTCGCGCGGCGAGCAATTCGGCAACAGCCGCCGGCGTTTCCTGGCCGGACGACAGGACCAACACCCGGCGTCCGGGCGCCAATTCGCGCAGTACTGCGTGCACGTCGCGACCCACGACACTGACGACCGCAGTGGATTCCGCCGACCAGCCGAGCCGAGAATGCGCCAGCGTCACCGACGACACGTGCGGGATGACGGTCACCCGGTCGGCGCCCAATGTGGCGACCAGCGTGGTACCGATGCCGCTCAACATCGGGTCGCCGGAGGCCAGCGCGACGACCCGTCGATCCGCCAATTGCTGCAGCACGTCCTGCAGCGCCGGCATCAGCGGGGAGGGCCATGGTTGTCGGGTCTGACCCTCCGCGACGGGAAGAAGCGCCAGCTGACGCGGCCCGCCCAGAACGACCTCCGCCGACAAGATCACCGCTCGCGTCGCCGCCGTCAGCCCGTCCCAGCCGTCGGCGCCGATACCTACAACAACCACATGCAGGTCAGGGGTCGGCACGGCGGCGATGCTAGCGCAAATCGCGCGGGGCGCCCCGCGAACCGTCGTCCCATCTGGCGCAGCGGGCTCGATCGGGGAAACCGACGGCAAACACGAGCGGAGCCTCAGCATGCACCCGACTGATCGGCTGTACCCGTTTCCCGCCGTCCTCGGCGGCGATCCCGACGCCCCCGGCGGGCTCGACGAAATGGCCTTGGCGCTCATTCTCAGCGTCATCGATCCCGGTATCGGCGGCGTGCTGGTGCGCGGCGAGAAGGGCACCGCGAAGTCAACGATGGTGCGTGCACTCACCCGAATACTGCCGCCGATCGACGTCATCGCCGGGGACCGGTTCTCCACGGACCCGGCCGAACCGAACTCGCTGTCACCTGACGGCCCGTTCGACCCCGACGCACCCGTGGAAACCCGGCCGGTGCAGCTGGTCGAGCTGCCCATCGGCGCCACGGAAGACCGAGTGGCGGGTTCGATTGATCTCCAGCAGGCGCTGAGCGACGGCGCCGTGAACTTCGAGCCGGGTCTGCTGGCCAAGGCGCATCGCGGCATCCTGTACGTCGACGAAGTCAACCTGCTGCACGATCACCTGGTCGACCTGCTACTCGACGCGGCCGCGATGGGAACCGTGACCGTGGAGCGCGACGGCATATCGGTCAGCCACTCGGCGAAGTTCGTGCTCGTCGGGACGATGAATCCCGAGGAGGGCGAGCTGCGGCCGCAGCTGCTCGACCGCTTCGGCCTGACCGTCGAGGCGGCCGCACCACGGGACCCGGCACAGCGTGCCGAGGTCGTGCGCCGACGACTGTTGTTCGACGCGGATCCACCGGGCTTCCGAACTCACTACGCGAACGCCGAAGAACGGCTTCGCCGCCGAATTCAACAGGCGCAGTCGATCCTGGCCGGCGTGCGGCTCACTGACGCAATACTGCTCAAGATCGCCGAAGTCTGCTCGGCGGCAGGCGTCGACGGCATGCGAGCCGACATCGTCACGGCACGGGCCGCCGCCGCTCACGCCGCGTGGCACGACCGCGAAGAAGTAAACGTCGACGATCTGCGCGCCGCTGCCAGACTCGCTCTCCCACACCGACGTCGGCGCAATCCCTTCGACGCCCCCGGCCTCAACGAGGACGAACTCGACGAACTCTTGCATCCGGACACCGACGACGGGCCGGATCCCGACACCGATCCCGACGACCCCGGTGGGGGGCAGGACGGCGACGACACACCGGAGCCGCCGCCCCCAGGGGCCGGCGGCCAGCCGGATCCGCGCGCTGCACCAGCAGACCGCGCACCGGTCAGTGCCGGCGAGCCTTACCGGACAAGGCTTTTCACGGTCCGCGGGGTGGGGGATGGGCAGGCCGGTCGTCGCAGCCGCGCCCGCACGACGACAGGTCGCCGCACCGGGGCCAGCCCGCTGTCAAGTACCGGTTCCGGCATCCATCTCGTCGAGACGGTGCGGGCCGCCGTACCAAACCAGGCTGCTCGGGGCCGCAGCAGCGGCCGGCTTCTGTTGCGGCCCAACGATCTGCGTCGGGCCGTCCGCGAGGGACGCGAGGCCAACCTGGTGATATTCGTCGTCGACACCTCGGGATCCATGGCTGCCCGCGAACGGATGCAGCAAGTCAAGACGGCCATCGTGTCGCTCTTGCTCGATGCCTACCGGCGACGTGACCGGGTCGGCGTCGTCACCTTTCGGGACCGCAGCGCCGAGATCGCCCTTCCCCCAACCGGTTCGATCGACATTGCGGCTAAGAGACTAGACGACCTGCCCGCCGGAGGGCGGACTCCGCTCGCCGAAGGCCTGATGAAGGCGGCCGAGGTGGTGCGGCGCGAACGGCTGCGCGACCCGAGCCGGCGGCCGCTGCTCGTCATCGTCACCGACGGTCGCGCGACGGCGGGGCCGGACGCTCTCGAACGGTCCCGGCAGGCCGCGGCGTACCTGGCGAACGAAGGACTCGGCTGCGTCGTCGTCGACTGCGAACGTGGACGGATGCGAATGGGTCTGGCCGCGACACTGGCTCAACATCTGAATGCCGAGCACGTACCGCTTGGTCACGTGAACGCCGAAGCGCTGGCTGACATCGTGCGCGGCGCAACGCCCGGAGCGGCCTGATGCCACAGGGTCGGGTTCTCGTCGTGCCCGACGACGAGCTCACAACGCGCCAGCGCCGCAATCGACCCCTGCTGATCGTGCACACCGGTGACGGCAAGGGAAAGTCCACCGCCGCCTTCGGGCTGGCACTGCGCGGGTGGAATCAAGGGTTCCGCATCGGAGTGTTCCAGTTCGTCAAGTCGGCCAAATGGCGCATCGGTGAGCAGACCGTGCTGGAGCGCCTGGGCGCGCTGCACACCGAGACAGGTGAGGGTGGCCCCGTCGAGTGGCACAAGATGGGGTCGGGCTGGTCGTGGAGCCGCAAGGCGGGCGCCGAGGTCGACCATGCACAGGCCGCGGCGGCCGGCTGGGCCGAAATTAAGCGACGCCTCGCCGCCCAAACCCACGACCTCTACGTGCTCGACGAGTTCACCTACCCGATCAACTGGGGATGGGTCGATATCGCCGACGTCACCGAGACCCTCGCCGCCCGACCCGGCCACCAACACGTCGTGCTGACCGGCCGCGGCGCCGATGCGCGGCTGATCGACATCGCCGACCTCGTCACCGAGATGACCAAGGTGAAGCACCCGATGGACGCCGGCCAGAAGGGCCAGCGAGGCATCGAGTGGTAGCCGCCGGGCTTCCCCGCCTCGTCATCGCCGCGCCGGCATCCGGGCACGGAAAGACCACTATCGCAACCGGATTGATGGCTGCCCTGGCCGGTCGCGGCTTGACGGTATCCGGCCACAAGGTTGGGCCCGACTTCATCGACCCCGGCTATCACGCGCTGGCCACCGGACGGCCGGGCCGCAACCTCGACCCGTTCCTGGTCGGCGAAGACCGCATCGTCGCGCTGTTACTGCACGGCGCCAAGTCGGCGGACATTGCCGTCATCGAAGGCGTCATGGGCCTGTTCGACGGCCGACTCGGAACCGCCGGGGAAGCGTCCACCGCCCACGTCGCCGCCCTGACGGCGTCCCCGGTGCTGCTCGTCGTTGACATCTCGCACGCGTCGCGCACTCATGCGGCAGTCGTCGCCGGCCTTGCGGCGTTTGACCCCTCGGTGCGCATCGCGGGCGTGATCCTCAACAAGGCGGGCAGCGCGCGGCACGCCGACGAGGTCCGGGACGCGCTTGCCCAGACTGACATTCCGGTGCTCGGCGTCCTGCCCCGCGACGACGGCGTCGAGACCCCGTCACGCCACCTGGGCCTGGTGCCCGCCGCCGAACGCGTCGAGTCGGCCGCCACCTTGGTGCGCATGGCAGACGTCATCGCCGCGCACGTGGACCTCGACGCCGTGCTCCACCTCGCCGGTGATGCCGGACCGCTGCCCGGAACAGCTTGGGACGCAACGAAAGAGATTCAAGCCCCGACCAGCGCCCGGCCCGTTATTGCGATGGCGGGTGGTCGCGCGTTCACCTTCCGGTACGCCGAAACCGAAGAGCTCCTGCGTGCCGCCGGATGCGAGGTGGTCGAATTCGATCCGCTCGTCGACCCGGCCCTACCCCCGAGGACCGCCGGCATGTATCTCGGCGGCGGCTTCCCCGAAGTGCACGCCGCCGAGCTTGCCGAGAACCGTTGCTTGATAGCCGAATTGCGCGCGGCCGTCACCGCGGGCATCCCGACGGTCGCCGAATGCGCGGGGCTGCTCTACTTGTGCCGCACCCTGGATGGAACACCCATGGTCGGAGCGGTGCCTATCGACGCGGCGATGACCTCGCGGTTGACCCTCGGCTACCGAACCGTCACCAGCCGCGCCGATTCTTTACTCACCGAAGCGGGCGATCAGGTCACGGGGCATGAATTCCACCGCACGAGCGTCACCCCGACTGACGGTCGAGCAGCGTGGCACCTGCCCTCGGGCCCCGAGGGTTTCGCGACGCCGACGCTGCACGCGTCTTACCTGCACACGCATTGGGCCGGCCACCCCGCTCTCGCCCAGCGATTCGCGCGAGCAGTCCACCGGCACGCTACTCGAGCACCTCGCGGGTGAGCGTCCTAGGAAAGCTGCCGCGAGTTAGCCTGTGCCCGTAGCCATTCGACGGCATCGTCGAGGCCTGACACCACCGATACGCCGGGTTGAAGGGCGGGCCGGCGCACGATGACGACCGGAATTCCCAACTCTTCGGCGGCCTGCATCTTCGGCCAGGTGTACTCGCCACCTGAATCCTTGGTGACCAACACGTCGGCTCGGTGCTCGCGCAGCAGTGCCAACTCGCCCGGCAGGGCGTAGGGTCCGCGGTCGTTGATCAGCCGCCACACCGGCGGCAGCACGAACTCCGGCTCGTCGACGACTCGTGCGAGCACCGCCAAGTCGCCGAGCGCCGCTACGAACTCCGCCAGCTTCTGGCGACCCACGGTGAGCAGCGGTCGGGTGCCCAGCTTTCGCGCGTGCTCGGCCGCGTCGCGGTGCGTATTCACCCAATGCCACGACGGCCGTGCCCGTTCGGCCCAGCCCGGCCGCTCCAATCGCAGCAGCGGCCGCGCTTCGTCGGCGCAGGCGGATGCGGCGTTCGCGGAGATCGTTGCGGAGAAGGGATGGGTGGCATCGATCACGGCGTCGAAGTCGGCCAATGCCTGTCGTAGTCCTGCGATTCCGCCGAACCCGCCGATCCGCACCGACCCGACCGGTAGTCGCGGCCGGACGACCCGGCCGGCCAGTGAGCTCGTCACGTCGACACCGTCGTCCACCAGCTTCGCGGCGAGTGCGCGGGCCTCCGACGTCCCGCCCAGCAGCAGCACCCGCAGTGACGTCACTCGTGCTTCCTGAACAAGAAGACATCCATCACCCAGCCTGCCTCGCTGCGAGCCTGTGCACGCGCGTCGGCGATCTGCCCGACGACGTCACCGAGTCGCCCCGCGACCAGCCGCTCACCGGCGGCGCCGAGATTGGCGCCCCACCACACCGCCCAGTCGTCCAGGCCGGTGAGGTCGAGGCGGTGCGGGGGTGGGTTCAACATGGCGACGATATTGCCCTGCCCGGTAGCGACGGCCCCCCGCAGCCTGCGGCCGGTCGTGACGTGGACGGGGCGTCCGACCTCATGCAGGACGATGCGGTGCCGTGCGGCGAGCAGTTGCGGAGCGCTGATCCCCGGCAACACGTCGAATTCAACTGACAAGCCAAGCTTTTCGATCTTCTGTACTACTCGGATGGTCGAGTCGTAGAGCGATGGGTCGCCCAAGACCAGGAACGCCGCAGTGCCACCGCGCTCGCGCAGCACGTCGGCATAGGCGGCCGCGCGGGCGTCGTGCCAATCGGCGACCGCGCTCTGGTAACCCTCTTCGGTCAGCCCCGCCGAGCGGTCGCGCTGCGGGTCGCTGACCTCGACGACCTGTACCGCGCCGTCGGCATGCGCATCGACGATCGCACGCCGCAACGCCAGCAAGCCGTCGTCGCCATCGTCGGCCGCCTTGTCCGCGGCCAGCACATAGTCGACCGACCGCAGCGCGGCGGCCACTTCCGGCGTCACATGCTGAGGCCCCATGCCGACGCCCAGGATGCGTATCCGGACCGACTCAGCCACCGACGCGACCCTCGATGTCGCCCTCCACCTCGAGGTAGGCCTGCCGCAAAGCGGCCATCGTCTCCGGCGACGGATCGGCCCACAGTCCGCGGTCGGCCGCTTCCTGCAGGCGCTCGACCATGCCGTGCAGGGCCCACGGATTGGACTGGTCGAGGAACTCCCGCGTCGCCGGGTCGAGCACATAGGACTCCGCGAGCTTCTCGTACATCCAGTCGTGCACGACACCCGCGGTGGCGTCGAAGCCGAAGAGATAATCGACGGTGGCGGCGAGTTCGAAAGCGCCTTTGTACCCGTGCCTGCGCATCGCCGAGATCCAGCGGGGGTTGACCACCCGGGCGCGGAAGACCCGTGCGGTTTCCTCGGCCAGCGTCCGGGTGCGCACCGCGTCGGGCGAAGTCGAGTCGCCGACGTAGGCCTTCGGGTCGGTCCCGGTCAACGCGCGCACCGTCGCGACCATGCCACCGTGATATTGGAAGTAGTCGTCGCTGTCCGCGATGTCGTGTTCGCGCGTGTCGATGTTCTTAGCCGCCACCTTGATTCGTGCGTAGTTGGTGCGCATGTCGTCGGCGGCCGCGGCGCCGTCCAGTTCCCGTCCGTACGCGAACCCACCCCAGGCGGTGTAGACCTCGGCGAGGTCCCTGTCGTCGCGCCAGGTGCCCGCTTCGACGACCTGAAGGATGCCCGCCCCATACGATCCTGGCTTGGAGCCGAAAATACGTGTGGTGGAACGCCTTTCGTCGCCGTGGTTGGCGAGGTCGGCGCGAGCGTGCGCGGCCACGTAGTTGTCCTTGTCCGGCTCGTCGAGGAGCGCCACCATCCGCACCGCGTCGTCGAGCATCATCACCACGTGCGGGAAGGCGTCGCGGAAGAATCCGGAGATGCGGACGGTCACGTCGATTCGGGGCCGGCCAAGCTCCCCGAGCGGGATGATCTCCAGCCGACCCACTCGGCGGGACGCCTCGTCCCACTCCGGCCGGACGCCGAGCAGCGCCAGCACCTCGGCCACGTCGTCGCCAGAGGTGCGCATAGCGCTGGTGCCCCAGACCGACAGCCCGACCGACTCGGGGTAGCTGCCGGTGTCGTCGAGGTAGCGCTGCAGCAGCGACTCTGCCATCGCCTGCCCGGTCTGCCAGGCCAGCCGCGACGGCACCGCGCGCGGGTCCACGGTATAGAAGTTGCGACCCGTGGGTAGCACGTTGACCAGGCCACGCAGCGGTGACCCCGAGGGCCCGGGGCGCACGAAACCGCCTGCAAGCGCGTGGATCACGGCGTCGAGTTCGCCTGCGGTGCCGGCCAGCCGCGGTACCACCTCGGTCGCCGCGAACCGCAGGGACATGCGCACGTCGGGCGCTACGTCGAGGGTGTCGACGACGTCGGCGTCCCACCCGGCGGCCTCCATGGCTTCGACCAGCGCGCGTGCGCGGGTCTCGATCTCATCGACCGCGGCGGTCTCAGTGCCCTCCTTCAACCCGAGCGCGGTACGCAACCCGGGGACGGCGTGATCCCGACCACCCCACACCTGAGCGGCGCGCAGGATCGCGAGGACAAGGTTGACCCGCGCCGCTCCCTCGGGCGCTTCACCGAGCACGTGCAATCCGTCGCGGATCTGGGCGTCCTTGATCTCGCACAGCCAGCCGTCGACGTGCAGCAGGAAGTCGTCGAACTCGTCGTCGTCGGGCCGGTCGTCGAGTCCGAGATCGCGGTGCATCTCCGCGGCGCGCATCAGATTCCAGATCTCGCCGCGGATGGCCGGGAGCTTGGCCGGGTCCATCGCCGCGATGTTCCCGTACTCGTCGAGTAGTTGTTCGAGCCGCGCGATGTCGCCGTAACTCTCGGCGCGCGCCATCGGCGGGATCAAATGGTCGACGATGGTGGCGTGCGCACGCCGTTTCGCCTGCGCGCCCTCGCCGGGATCATTCACCAGGAACGGGTAGATCAGCGGCAGATTGCCGAGCACGGCGTCGGTGGCACACGCCGCCGACAGCGCAGCGTTCTTGCCGGGCAACCATTCCATCGAACCGTGCTTGCCCAGGTGCACCACCGCGTGGGCGCCGAAACCGTGTTCCAACCACCGATACGCCGCGAGGTAGTGATGGCTGGGCGGGAGGTCGGGGTCGTGGTAGATCGCCACCGGATTTTCGCCGAACCCGCGCGGCGGCTGGATCATCAGCACGATGTTGCC
The DNA here is from genome assembly GCA_035642975.1 of Mycobacterium sp. GTDB lineage: Bacteria > Actinomycetota > Actinomycetes > Mycobacteriales > Mycobacteriaceae > Mycobacterium. The sequence continues at coordinate 14,994 of DASQRI010000141.1, read as the reverse complement.
CGATCGCAGGGCCGCGAGCACGAGGTCGCCGTCGTCATTGACGAACAGCCGTCCCGGCGCCGGGCCCCACGCATCGGCCATCGCGTCACGCAGTTTCGCGGGAAGGTCGGCGGTCCACTGTGCGTACTGCGCCGGAGTCAGCTTCACCTGTGCATCGGCGACCTGCTCGGTCGTGAGCCACTGTTCGTCCTGGCCGCCCGCGTCGATGAGGGTGTGCATCAACCGGTCGCCGGCTCGGGTCTCATCCTCGATCCCCAGCACACCGAAGCCGTTGCCGATGTCGTAGCCGTCCTGTGCGAGGCGCCGCAATAGCCGCACCGCCGAGGCCGGGGTGTCGAGTCCGACGGCGTTGCCGACGCGAGAATGCTTGGTGGGATAGGCCGACAGCACCAGCGCCAGCTTCTTCTGTCCGTTGGGCACCCTGCGAAGCAACGCGAGTTTCGCGGTGATGGCGGCGACCCGCATGCAGCGTTCCGGGTCGGCCACATAGCGCGGAAGACCGTCGGCGTCGAACTCCTTGAAGGAATAGGGCGCGGTGATGATGCGCCCGTCGAACTCGGGTATCGCGATCTGCGTCGCGGAGTCCAGCGGGGTGACGCCATCGTTGTTCGACTCCCATTCGGCTCGCGACGAAGTCAAGCAAAGCCCTTGCACCACAGGGATGTTCATCGCGGCGATGCGCTCGATGTCCCAGGAGGCATCGTCTTCGCCGGCGCCGGCGGAAGCCGACTTTGAGCCCCCGGCGGCCAGCATGCTGACCACCACGGCATCCAGGCCGGCGAGCGCGTCGAAGAGGTCGTCGGGCGCGCTACGCAGCGAGGACGCGAAGATCGGGACGCCGACCGCGGTACCGGTCGCGTCGATCCCGTCGGCGAGTGCGTGCGCGAAGCCGGAATTGCCGCTGACCTCGTGGGCGCGGTAGTACAGCACGCCGATACGTGCATCGGCGTCGGCGGTCTGGATATCAGCGCGTTCGGCGTATCCCCACTCGGGGATCACCACCGGCTCGTCGAAACCCTGCCCGGTGAGCAACACGGTGTCGCACAGAAAAGCGTGCAATTGCGCGAGGTTCGCCGGACCACCCTCGGCAAGGTACGAGTGTGCTTGCGCCGCAAGCCCGATGGGCGCCGTGGACTGCTCCATCAGTTCGGCGCTGGGCAACCGCTCGCCGCCGAGCACGATCAGCGGCAACCCGGTGGCGCGCAGCGCACTGAGTTCGTCGGCGACCTCGGCCGAGGAACCGAGCACCCGAAGCACGACCACTTCGGCACCGTCGAGCACAGCCTCGATGGACTGACGCGCAGGATTGCCCAGGTTGTAGGCCGCCAGTGATGCGCGGGCGGACAGTAGGTCGGTGTCGGACGTGGACAGCAGCGCGACGCGATGGACGCGCCGCGGTGCATCATCGGTATTCACGGGGTTCCTCCCCGGGGTTCTCGCCCCGTCCGGCGGAGTGTCTCGTGGCCAGTGTCTGGCTCAGGCCCGCTGGCTGGAGACCAAGGCCCTCACAGTGGCGGAACCGCCCCGGACTTTTACCGGGTTCCTGTCGTCACGAGACGTGCGCGGGTCAGTTTAGTGGAATGCTACGGCCAGTGGCCGGCTCGGTCTCCGGCCAGCCGTCGCAACAACGGTAGGTTGTTACCCATCGCAGGCTGCTGGCGGCGTGCTGTCGAAGTGCTACGGCGGTGACATCACCCGTAAGCGCAAACTGCTGGAGAAGCAGGAGGAAGGCAAGAAGCGGATGAAGACCATCGGTCGGGTCGACGTGCCACAGGAAGCGTTCGTCGCCGCGCTGTCCACCGACGCCGCGGGGGACAAGGGAAAAAATTAACCATGCGGATAGCTGGAGCGGCGACGGCTTTGACAGTGGTCGCAGCGTTGGCGGTGGGCTGTGGCCCGGTTGTCGGCGGCACGCCGAAGCCGGCGCCGAATCTGAAGCCGCGACCGCTTACCGGTCCCATCATCCGGCAGGTGCCACTCGACGGCGCGGCGTTGTCGCGGATGCTCGACCAGCCTTTTGTGAACCGTCAGCCTCCCGTCGTCGGCGGCCCGGACAAACTCGGCGACATCGACAGCTCGGGGTCACCAGCCGGTTGCCTGGGCGTGACGGCGATGCTGCAAAGCAGCGTCTACCAGGCCGCCGACGTTAAAGACGTGATGTGGGAAACGTGGTGGAATAACGGCGATCCGGCCCAAGTGATCAGCGTGATCGAGGGCGTGGCAACGCTGCCCTCGGCGGCGCAGGCCCAGGCACTGTTCGCGAAGTTCCCGGAGCAGTGGCAGCGGTGCAAGGGCACGACGACGACAGAACAAACCGGCCCGATCAAAACGACGACCTCTATCGACGACGTCCGCGTCGCCGATTCCATTGTTGCGGCAACGAATACCGCGACAGCGGAATTGCCCAACATGCCGGCCCTGCAGTCCACGCCACAGGCGCGTGTCGTCGGTGTCCGGTTCAACTGCATCGTTGAGGTCGAGGTGGTCTTCTTCGGCGACCGGCGCGCTTCCGACCCGGGATCGGCCAACCCGGACACCAGCGCCGTCGACGTCGCCCACGCGATGATGGATAACGTCAGCGAATTAAGCTAGCGCCGCGCAAATTTGGGCGCATGCTCGGGCAGCGGACCGATTGCCACCAGGTATCCGGCCAGCTGCCGCAACAACCGGATGTGGCTGACCCGCTGCACCCCACGCGGCGGCTGGCGGTCAATGCCGTCAGCGCCCACCGCAGCCGCGATCAGTTTGGCGTGGATCATCCGTTGCAGCGCTTGCAGAATCGCCGCCGGTATCCAGCGGCGCACCTGAACCCGTGCCAACTGCCGTGTGGTAACCCGGCCGACCCGCAGTGGTTTGGCCAGAATCCGCGCAGCGGCAACCGCGTCGGCCACGGCCAGGTTGATACCGACACCTCCGACCGGTGACATCGCGTGTGCGGCATCTCCAATGCACAACAGCCCGTCGCAATACCAGCGGCGCAGCCGATTGAGTTGCACATCAAGCAGTTTCACGTCATCGAAAGATGTCAACGCACCGACCCGGTCGGCCAGCCAAGGGACCATGCTCACCAAATTGCTGCGCAGCGTATCGATTCCCTGCGCTCGCAGTTCGGCGTCGGATCCCTTCGGGATGATGTAGGCGATTTGGTAGTAGTCACCTCGGTCGATCGTGATCGTGGCCCGTCCAGTGTCCAGCACGCCGGCAAGCCCGGGCGGATCGTCGGGTCGGCGCGGCAACCGGAACCACCACACGTCCATCGGTGCGCCGAAACCGTGCGGCACCAAACCGGTCGCTGCGCGCAGCGTCGAGGACCGGCCGTCACAGGCGACCGCCAGCACGGTGCGCATTTCCCGGGTCTGCCCATCCGGACCCCGATATGTCACCCCGATCACCCGATCCCCGTCCCGGATGACGCCGACCGCCTCGGTGCTGCGTAACAACCGGAAACTGGGCTCGGTTTTGGCAGCGGCGGCCAGCAACTCGAGGAGATCCCATTGCGGCACCAACGCCACGTGTTTGTGCACCCCCGGGACCCGGCCGAAATCGATGTCGAGCGGGACTCCTTGGATCTGCATGCGGGCGGAGGTGATGACGCGATGCGGAAGTTCGGCGAACTGCTGGCCCAGGCCGAGCTCGTCGAGCAGGCGCAGCGTGCTGGCGTGCACCGTGTCGCCGCGGAAATCGCGCAGGAAATCGGCGTGCTTCTCCATCACTGTGACGTCGACGCCGCCGCGGGCCAGCAGCAAACCAAGCATCATCCCGGCCGGCCCGCCGCCGGCAATGACGCAGGTGCATTCATCGGGCGTTGGGGGCATGCGCCGATCTTGGCATGTTGGCTTCGTTGGCCGCGCGGAATAGGGTGAGCCCGTGAACGGGATCCTCAGCTGGTGGGACGGCGTCGAGTTGTGGCTGTCGGGGCTGGGGTTCGTGTTGCAGACCATCGTGGTGATGCCGGTGGTGTTGGCGTTGGCCTACCTCATCGCGGTAGCGCTGGACGCAGTGCTGGGTCGCGGGATCCAGCTGATGCGGCGCGTCCGGCACCGCGACGAAGAACCCGGATGAGCAGCAAAACCGGCATGCCGCGATCACGGGTGACGTTGGTGCTGGTCGCGCTGGTGGTGCTGGTGATCGTCGCCTGGTTGATGACGCGCTGACCTGCGTCGGCCCAGCTGCAGGTCCAGCGGATTCTGTTAGGCTTCGGCCATGCACGCAGCCTCCGGCAACACCGAGTGTCATGTCTTGACGCTCATTGCCGTCGGCGATTGCGCTGTTGCTGACGTGCATTGTTGTCGCTGACCTTTTACCCGCGCGCTGAAATTCGCTTTTCCTCGCGACGGGATTCGTCAGCTGTCAAGCCCGACACCGAAAGGTCGATAATTGCTCGCCGACGCCAGGGGTGCCGTGGGTTGGCGGCATGTCGTCACGTTGACTGCCGTTGCGAGCGTGATCGCGGCTTGTCATGGCGGTGCCAGTGACGTCGTCGGCGGCGGCGGCCCGGCCAACGCGCACACGAGCATCACGCTGGTCGCCTATTCGGCCCCGGAACCCGGCTGGAGCAAAGTGATTCCAGCGTTCAACGCCTCCCCGGACGGCAAGAGCGTGCAGGTGATCACCTCTTACGGCGCCTCGGGTGACCAGTCCCGCGGTGTCGTCGACGGCAAACCCGCCGATATCGTTAACTTCTCCGTCGAACCCGACGTCGCCCGACTGGTCAAGGCGGGCAAAGTATCCGGCGACTGGGATAAAGACGCCACCAAAGGCATCCCGTTCGGATCGGTGGTGAGCTTGGTGGTGCGGCCCGGAAATCCCAAGAACATCAAAGACTGGGACGATCTATTGCGACCCGGCGTGGAAGTCATCACACCCAGCCCACTCAGTTCGGGATCGGCGAAGTGGAATCTGCTGGCGCCGTACGCCGTCAAGAGCAACGGTGGCCACGATCCGAATGCCGGCATCGACTTCATCAACAAGTTGATCGGCCAGCACGTCAAACTGCGCCCCGGATCGGGACGCGAGGCCACCGATGTGTTCGTGCAGGGCAGTGGTGACGTGCTGATCAGTTACGAGAACGAGGCGATCGCCACCGAACGTCAAGGCAAACCGGTCATCCACGTCCTCCCGCCGCAGACCTTCAAGATTGAAAACCCCGTTGCGGTGGTGACCAGCAGCGCTCACCTGGATGCCGCCACTGCGTTCAAGAACTTCCAGTACACCGCCCAGGCCCAGAAACTTTGGGCAGCGGCCGGTTTCCGGCCGGTCGAGCCGGCCGTCGCCGCCGATGTCCGCGGTCAGTTCCCGGCGCCGGACAAATTGTGGACGATCGCTGATCTCGGTGGTTGGGACACTGTTGATCCGCAACTGTTCGACAAAAGCTCCGGCAGCATCACCAAGATCTACATGCAGGCCACCGGATGACGACGGCAACAACACCTCAGCCAGTGGCGACCGGCCCCACCCCTGGCGGTAGGGGGCTGCGCCGCAGCGGTTTACGCGGTGGCGGCACGTCTCTACGCGTCGGCGTTTCGATGGTGTGGCTTTCGGTGATCGTGCTGCTGCCGTTGGCCGCGATCGGCTGGCAGTCCGTCGGCGGTGGCTGGCGAGCGTTCTGGCTCGCGGTCACCTCGAATGCTGCGCTCGAGTCGTTCCGGGTGACGCTGACCATCTCTGCCGGCATCACCGTGCTCAACATGCTTTCCGGCCTGCTGATCGCATGGGTGCTGGTACGCGACGAGTTCCCGGGAAAGCCGCTCGTTGACGCCATCATCGATCTGCCGTTCGCGTTGCCCACGATCGTGGCAAGCCTGGTCTTGCTGGCCCTGTACGGCAATCACAGCCCGGTCGGCCTGCATTTGCAGCACACCGGATGGGGTGTGGGCGTGGCGCTCGCGTTCGTCACGCTGCCATTCGTGGTGCGGGCCGTCCAGCCGGTCCTGCTCGAAATCGACCGCGAGACCGAGGAAGCGGCCGCGTCGCTGGGCGCCAACAACGCGACGATTTTCACGACGGTCGTGCTGCCGTCTCTGACGCCGGTCTTGCTGACGGGCGCCGGGTTGACTTTCTCACGCGCAATCGGCGAATTCGGCTCGGTCGTGTTGATCGGTGGGGCGGTACCCGGCAAGACCGAGGTGTCCTCACAGTGGATACGTACCCTGATCGAAAACGACGACCGCACCGGGGCCGCCGCGATATCGATTGTGCTGCTCCTTATCTCGTTCGTCGTGCTGGTCATTCTGCGTTCCTTCGGGTCGCGCGCGGCTAAACGCGAGGAGTTGTCGGCATGACGCCCGCGCCGGCAACGATCTATCGGGTAGCGATGAGGTGGGGGCACGCCCCCTCGCCGCTGCGCGGCTGGTGGTACCCCCACCCGCTTGCGGGGGCGAGCGGCGCATGACGCCGTCGCCGCAGGTCCGCTACCTGCTTCGGTTCCTTGCTCTTGGGTACGTCTTTGTCTTGCTCGTCATTCCGGTGGGGCTGATTTTGTGGCGCACTTTCGCACCGGGTTTCGGCCAGTTCTACGCCTGGATCACTACCCCGGCGGCGATCTCGGCGCTGAACTTGTCGCTGCTGGTGGTGGCGATCGTGGTGCCGCTCAACGTCGTCTTCGGTATCCCGACGGCACTAATGCTGGCGCGCAACCGGTTCCGCGGCAAAGGTGTGCTGCAGGCGATCATCGATCTGCCGTTCGCGGTCTCACCGGTCGTCGTCGGCGTCGCGCTGATCGTGTTGTGGGGATCGGCGGGGTTGCTGGGCTTCGTCGAAAAGGATTTCGGGTTCAAGATCATCTTCGGCTTGCCCGGCATCGTGCTCGCCAGCGTGTTCGCCACGCTGCCGTTCGTGGTGCGCGAGGTCGAACCCGTGCTGCACGAGGTTGGCACCGACCAGGAGCAGGCGGCGGCAACGCTGGGTTCCGGTTGGTGGCAGACGTTTTGGCGGGTCACCCTGCCGTCGATCCGGTGGGGCCTCACTTATGGGATCGTGCTGACGATCGCCCGTACGCTCGGCGAATACGGTGCCGTTCTCATCGTGTCGTCGAACCTGCCGGGCCAATCCCAGACCTTGACGTTACTGGTATCCGACCGCTACAACCGTGGCGCCGAGTATGGCGCCTACGCCCTTTCGACGCTGCTGATGACGGTTTCAGTGGTGGTCCTGATCGTCCAGGTGATTCTCGATGCTCGCCGTAAACGAGCTGCCAAGCAGGCCTGACAGGAAGGAGTCGCGCTAATGACTAACGCGATCGTCGTGCGAGGCGCCAACAAACGCTACGGCGACTTCGTCGCATTGGACAATGTCGACTTCGACGTGCCCGCAGGCTCACTGACGGCACTGCTGGGCCCCAGCGGCTCGGGCAAGTCGACCCTGTTGCGCGCCATCGCCGGACTCGATCAGCCGGACACCGGAACCATCACGATCAACGACCGCGACGTCACCCGGGTCCCACCGCAGCGGCGCGGTATCGGCTTTGTGTTCCAGCACTACGCGGCTTTCAAGCACTTGACCGTTCGCGACAACGTGGCCTTCGGGCTGAAGATCCGCCGACGACCCAAGGCCGAGATCGCCGCCAAGGTCGACAACTTACTGGAGGTGGTGGGGCTCAGCGGTTTTCAGCACCGCTATCCCAGCCAGCTCTCCGGCGGCCAGCGTCAGCGCATGGCGCTCGCACGCGCCCTCGCCGTCGACCCCGAGGTGCTGCTGCTCGACGAACCGTTCGGTGCGCTGGACGCCAAGGTCCGCGAGGATCTGCGGGCATGGCTGCGCCGGTTACACGACGAAGTGCACGTCACCACAGTGCTGGTCACCCACGACCAGGCTGAAGCGCTGGACGTGGCCGACCGCATTGCCGTGCTCAAAGATGGACGCATCGAGCAAGTGGGATCTCCGGGCGCGGTCTACGACACACCGGCCAACGCGTTTGTGATGTCGTTCCTCGGTGCCGTCTCCTCATTGAACGGCAGCCTGGTTCGCCCGCACGACATCCGGGTCGGCCGCAATCCCGACATGAAGTTCGCCGCCGACGACGGCACCGCCGAATCCCCTGGCGTGGTCAGAGCCACCATCGACCGCGTGGTGATGCTCGGTTTTGAGGTGCGCGTGGAGTTGACCAACGCCGCCACCGGTGGACCGTTCATCGCTCAGATCACCCGGGGTGATGCCGAAGCGCTGGGCCTGAAGGAGGGCGACACCGTGTACGTGCGAGCCACCCGGGTGCCCCCGATGCCCGACGAAGCGCAGGCGCGTGACGACGTTGGATCGCCCGGCGTGACCGTCTAGGCGGCGACGCGCTCGGCCACCGCGGCATCGAAGCGGTCCAGCACCGTCTCGGCCACCAGTCGGTGCGCGCCCAGCGGAGCCGCCATCGGAATCCCCTCCGCTACGGCATATTTCGCTACCCGGTCAGTCAGGCGGCCGGACGCCAGGAACCACGGCGCGATCACCAGGCTGCGGGCGCCACGGCGGCGTAACCGGTTGGCGGCCTCGGCCGGCGACGGCCCCGACCCGGTAGCGAATGCCGTTGTGGCAGCAGCCCATCGGGTGCCTGCCATCAGTTTGCGCGCCACCTCAGCGGTGCGCGCGTTCGCCGCGGCATGCGTCGAGCCGATGGCCACCACCAGCACGCCCAGCTGCGGGTCGAGCGTGCTGACCTCCAGCTCGGTCAGTCGCTCATGCAGCACACAGACCAGGCGGTCATCCTCGCCGAGCACGTCGGCCTGTCGCACCGCGACGCCGCAGCCGGCGATCTGTCGGGGGATGTCGATGCGGGCGTGGTAGGCGTCGGCCAGCAGGAACGGAGTGACCACCGACTCCGGCGTGAGCACCTCATCCAGGCGTGGGGTATTCAGCTCGCAGAACGCGACCCGCACGTCGAGGCCGGGTCGCATGCGGCGAAGCCGACCCGCGACGGCCTGCGCATTGGCCGCCGACCGTGGATCCGCGCTGCCGTGCGCGGCCAAAACCAGGGACGTCACGATGCGTGCAACCCGCATTCAGTCTTGGACTGGCCCTGCCAGCGCCCGCTGCGCGGATCGGCGCCGTCAACCACCTTCGCCGTGCACGGTGCGCAGCCGATCGACGGATAGCCCTCGTAGACAAGCGGATTGACCAGCACATCGTGTTCGTCGATGTAGTCCTGCATCTCGTCATCGGTCCACGTGGCCAGCGGGTTGATTTTCACCAGGTGGAACGCCTCGTCGAAACTGATCACCGGGGCGTTGGCGCGCGTCGGCGCCTCGACGCGGCGCAGGCCGGTCACCCACGCGGAGTAGCCGCGCAGCGCTTTGGACAACGGGGCGACCTTGCGTAGCCGGCAGCATTCGTTGGGTCGGCGGGCAAACAGGTCTTTGCCCAGCAACTCGTCCTGCTCTGCGACGGTGTGCTCGGGCGTGACGTTAAGCACTCGTATGTCGTAAATGGCCTCGACCGCGTCGCGGGTGCCGATTGTCTCCACGAAGTGATATCCGGTGTCCAAGAACAACACTGGCACGCCGGGACGGACCTTGGCCGCCATGTCGACGAGCACCGCGTCCTGCATGTTCGAGGCCACCACGTAGTTGCAGGTCGCGGTGGACCGGGGTCCTCCGACGCCGCCGAAGTTCTCGTCGGTCCAGCGCAACAGGTCGGTGGCGCTGGCGCCCTCTAACTCTGCCGCGCCCCGTTCGGCCAGTTCGCGTAGTTCGGCTTCGGTCAAGCCGATCGCCTGCTTACTCATTGGCGCCGCTCCTCCTCATCGCTTCGTCCCCCTCGCCGCTGCGCGGCTGGGGGTGCCCCCACTGCATCCTCGCCGGCGCGGCTCATCGCAGATCCGCCTCCTCGGCGCGCAGCGCCCACTTCGCGAAACGTTCGCCCGTGTCGCGCTGCTTGATGAAGTTGCGCACTACCCGATCGATGTAATCGCCGAGCTCGTCGCTGGTGACCTTGTGCTGGCGCAGTTTTCGTCCGAAACCGCTGTCGAGGCCCAGGCTGCCGCCCAGGTGCACCTGGAATCCCTCGACCGAGCCGCCGTGGCCGTCGTCGACCATCTGTCCCTTGAAGCCGATGTCGGCGATCTGAATTCGGGCACACGAGTTGGGGCAGCCGTTGATGTTGACCGTGACCGGCACGTCCAGTTGGCTGTTGATGTCGTCGAGGCGGCGCTCCAGCTCGGGAACCAGCGACTGGGAACGTACCCGAGTTTCGGCGAAGGACAGCTTGCAGAATTCAATACCCGTGCAGGCCATCAGATTTCGGCGCCAGTGCGACGGTCGTGACTGCAGCCCCAGCGCGTCCAGACCCGCGATCAGCCCGTCCAGCTTGTCATCGGCGACGTCGAGGATGACCAGCTTCTGATAGGGCGTGAACCGGATTCGGTCTGACCCGGCCTGGTCGGCCAGGTCCGCCACCGCGGTCAAGATGGTGCCCGACACCCGCCCGGCGATCGGTGCGACCCCGACGGCGTTGAGCCCGTTCCTCAGGCGCTGCACACCGACGTGGTCGATCGGATGCTTGACCGGTTCGGGGGCCGGACCGTCGATGAGTTTGCGCTTGAGGTATTCGGTTTCGAGCACCTCGCGGAACTTCTCGATGCCCCAGTCCTTGATCAGAAACTTCAGCCGGGCTTTCGCGCGGAGCCGCCGGTAACCGTAGTCACGGAACAGCGATGTGACAGCCTCCCAGACGTCGGGTACCTCCGCCAGCGGCACCCAGGCACCGACTCGTTGAGCCAGCATCGGGTTGGTGGACAGGCCGCCGCCGACCCACAAATCCAGTCCGGGACCGTGTTCGGGGTGGTTGACGCCGATGAACGCGATGTCGTTGATCTCATGGGCGATGTCCTGCAGACCCGAGATCGCGGTCTTGTACTTCCGCGGCAGGTTGGAGAACTCCGGATTGCCGATGTAACGGCGAACGATCTCGTCGATAGCCGAGGTCGGGTCGAGAACCTCGTCGACGGATTCACCGGCCAGCGGCGAGCCCAGTACCACCCGGGGGCAGTCGCCGCAGGCCTCGGTGGTCTGCAGCCCGACTGCGGCCAGCCGCTCCCAGATCGCGGGCACCTCCTCGATCTGGATCCAGTGGTACTGCACGTTTTCCCGGTCGGAGATGTCGGCGGTGTCCCGGGCGAACTCGGTGGAAATCTCGCCGAGCGTGCGCAACGCCCCGGAGGACAGTGCCCCGCCGTCGCAACGCACCCGCATCATGAAGTACTTGGCCTCGAGCAGATCCAGGTTCTCGTCGCCGGTGAAACTGCCGTCGTAACCCTGCTCACGTTGGGTGTAGAGCCCCATCCAGCGCATGCGGCCACGCAGATCGTTCTTGTCGATGCTGTCGAAGCCGGCTTTGGCGTAATGGTTGAGGATGCGGTCGCGCACGTTAAGTGCGTCGTCGTCCTTCTTGAACTGCTCGTTGGGATTGAGCGGCTCGCGGTAGCCGAGCGCCCACTGGCCTTCGCTTCGGCCTTTGGCTGGGCGGGGGGAGGTCATTCGGCATTCTCCTTTGTGGAGTAGCCGGCTTGGACCGCGCGGACCACCGGTTGGCTGTGCCGGCGGCGCAGATCCGGGGCCAGCTGAAAGTGCAGGTGGACGGGTCTACGACATCAAGGCAGACAGCGACAGCTGCAGACACGCTTGAAATCGACATGCCGACGCGCCACCAACGCGATGCGGAACAGGCTGCGGTGGGAGACGGTCACTCGGCCATTGTGCCACGGATGTCGCGAGCCTTGACTAGCAGGGGGTATTTTTCCTCACAGTGAGCGAAACTACCCGCGAACCCTGAGACCGGGCGCAACGGTTACCGGGATTCCGCTGCGAACATCCCGGGCCGATATTTGTGATGGCCAGCGGTGGAGGTTGAGCCGGTAGTCGGGAATATTGGGTTGGCGTGACGGTATCTTCCGCCCCGGTCGGCCTGCCTGGTGTGCAGTTGAGCCCGGGCGGACCGTTCGGCATCTACGTGCACGTGCCGTTCTGCATCACTCGCTGCGGCTACTGCGACTTCAACACCTACACCCCGGCCGAGTTGGGCGGCGTCAACCCGGACGCCTGGCTGGAGGTTTTACGGTCGGAGCTTGAGTTGGCGGCCGCGCGGCTGGGCGCACCGACGGCGCAGACGGTGTTCGTTGGGGGCGGAACCCCGTCGTTGCTGGGCGGTGCGCGCCTGGCGTCGGTGCTGGATGCGGTGCGCGACAACTTCGAGTTGGCGTCCGACGCCGAGGTCACCACCGAGGCCAACCCGGAGTCGGCGTGGCCGGACTTTTTCGGGGCCGCCCGCACGGCCGGGTTCACCCGGGTGTCGCTGGGCATGCAGTCGGTGTCACCGTGGGTGCTGGGCGTTCTCGATCGGATCCACACGCCGAACCGATCGGCGGCGGCGGCCCGCGAGGCGCTTGCCGAAGGATTCGAACACGTCAGCCTCGACCTCATCTACGGCACGCCGGGGGAGTCCGACGACGAACTGCTCGATTCGGTCGACACGGCGATCGAGACCGGTGTCGATCACGTCTCCGCCTATGCCTTGGTCGTCGAGGAGGGCACCGCGTTGGCGCGGCGGGTTCGCAGCGGCGAGATCGCCGCGCCCGACGATGATGTGTTGGCGCATCGTTACGAGCTGGTGGACGAGCGGCTGTCAGCCGCCGGCTTCGACTGGTACGAGGTGTCTAACTGGAGCCACCCGGGCGGGCAGTGCAGACACAACCTCGGCTACTGGGACGGCGGCCAATGGTGGGGCGCCGGACCCGGGGCGCATAGCTACGTCGGAACGACACGTTGGTGGAATGTCAAGCACCCCAACGCTTATGCACAGATCCTTGACGGCGCGAACTTGCCCGTTGCCGGTTTCGAACAACTGGATGCCGAGAACCGCCACACCGAGGACGTGCTGTTGGGGATCCGCCTGCGCCAAGGTCTAGCGCTGGAACTGCTGGATGACGCCGAGCGCGAGCGGGCTGCCGTCGCCGTCGAGGACGGCTTGCTGACGCGCGACGGCGAGCGCCTGGTGCTGACCGACCGGGGCCGGCTACTGGCCGACGGCGTCGTCCGCACGCTGCTTGGGTGATGGCCCTGGCTAAGCCGCGTGACGCATCAGCGCGATGCCAACCCTTACTTCGAGTTCGCTGACCATTACTGTAGGGGAACGCGGCGGTGCCGCGGATCGGTGGTGGCCGCCGGTGGGGGTAGTGAATTCCGCTGTGTGTCTGCCGGTTTCGTCAACATTTGTGCTGACCCGCCAGCCGGCGGCCTCTTTGGCGTAGTTACAGCGTTCGCATAATCCCAGCCCGTTGGCAACTGCGGTTCGCCCGCCGCGGGCATGTGGTGTGGCATGGTCGCGATGCCGGATTGGCGCATCGCAGTAGGGCGTGCGACATCGTTGATCGCGCAACCCGATGAAGGTGGCCAAGCCACGAGGAAACCGCCGGGCCCGTGACTCCATCGCCACCAGCGCGCCGGATTCGGGATGAGTGTAGAGCCGTCGCAACGTGGCGCGCGACCGCGCATCGGTGACGGCGCCCCGGACTAATCCGCGGGCGACGGCCGCCGGGATGGGACCGTACCCACAGATATCTGCGGGGGTGTTGTCGCCGCTGAGCAGGGTGTGGTCCGAGAGAACCAAGTTGACTGCGATCGGTGCCGGCGTCGCTGCGCTGCGACCGGTGATGCGGTGGACGAGAGTGTCGGCCATGACCTGGCCGCGGGACCGGTCGTCAAAGGTGGTGTCCGCCGCCCGGCGCAGTGCTGCATACACGGACACGCCTTGGGCGACGGGCAGCAGCGCGGTCACCCAGGTCATGGTGTCGGGGGCGGGCCGGATGCTTACCGTGCGTTCAGTTTCCGCTTTGGCGGCGTGCTCGACGACCGCGTGCGGGTCCAGCCGGTACGCGATTGCCTTGGCTGCGGCTGCCACGCGGGCATCGCCCATCCCGTCCAGGCCAGCTGGATCGCCGCACAGCTCGGCGTCCAGCAATTGCCGATCGTCGATGTCCAGACAGGCGCTTTCCCGCACGATAAGGGTCGCCCGCCACTCCGACAGCAGCCCCCGCTCCAACGCGGCCAGGGTGTGCGGCATCTCGTTTACCAGCGCTTTGGCGAAGCCAAGATGCCGGCCCCCACGGGCGGGTGAGTCTCTTCGGGCCAGCGCGATCTCGCTGGCTACCCCGCGCCCCCGGCTCGCGGCCGGCACGCCCGCTGCAGCTTCGGCGGCCCGCCGCGACGCATCCAGCGCGGCCGCCGCCCTGGCCTGGCCCGCCGCTGCGGCGGATTTGACTCGCTCGAGCTCGGCAATCCGTTCCACCAGCGCCGACTCGTCGACGGCCGGATCGACCACAGCCAATTGTTCGAACATATGTTCGATAGTAGCACACTCCACTGACTCAAACTTTTTGGCAGGGCCGTCTGCCGACACCACGGCCGCGGCTGAAGGGGGTTGGGTGAGATGTTAGCGATTGTCTGAAGAACGTTTACGCCGTCGACCGCGGAGCTGGCGTGCCGTCAGCCACTTATTTGTTGGCGGCCGCTGCGGGTTTCGGTGATTCTGCGTTGGAGGTACCACGAGAAATATCCGTGGTACCTGTTTTGGAGGTCGCGGCGCCGCCAGTCGTGCCCCTCGATCACGCGTCGGCAAGAAGCGGTGTTGCAGTGGCAGTCCATTTGTCCTTCGTGATCGTCGAACGTCGGGCCTCAACCCTGAACGCGGGGTTCGTGGGATTCGCGCGTTCACCCAGCCGCGATCGTCCATACGGCACCTGGCCCGGCAATAACTGCCGATCGTTCCCCAACGCCGGCGTTTGGTGCCAGGCTAACCGGCATGACAGAAGCCGAAGGGTTCGTCGACCAGGCGGTGAGGGGTCTCGCGGAGCCGCAGCCGATGTACAAGGCGCTGCGTGACTCGACGCCGGTGTTCCGGACACCGCAAGTGGTCGTGCTGAGCAAGCTGGCCGACATCGAGATGGCGCTCAAGCACACCGAGCTGTTCTCGTCGAACATGGATGCCGTCGATCTGGGCAACATCCGGCCATTGATTCCG
>DASQRI010000140.1:0-2474 GCA_035642975.1 Mycobacterium sp. | reverse complement strand
CGAATCCGGCGCGTTCCGGTTGGAGCCGCCGCTGAACTACGCGGCGATGGCGGCCGACATCCGCAAATGGGGCGAGATCGGCATGTTGCCGTCGTTCAACGCCAGGCGCACGCCGAACCGGGCGGCGATCATCGACGACGAGGGCTCACTGACCTACAAAGAGCTCGACGAGGCCGCCAACGCGGTGGCCCACGGCCTGCTCGCCAAGGGTGTGCGCGGCGGCGACGGCGTCGCGATCCTGGCGCGCAACAACCGCTGGTTTGCCATCGCGGAATTCGGCTGCGCGCGGGTCGGGGCCCGCATCATCCTGCTCAACAGCTCGTTCTCTGGGCCGCAGATCAAAGAGGTCTGCGAGCGCGAGGGCGCCAAACTGATCATCTACGACGACGAGTACACCAAGGACGTCAGCAAGGCCGACCCTCCGCTGGGCAAGCTGCGTGCCCTGGGCATCACCCCGGACGGTGAGGACTCCGGTAGCGACGACGAGACCTTGGCCGACCTGATCGCCCAGCACAGCAAATCTCCGGCACCCAGGGCCGGCAAGCATTCGTCGATCATCATCCTGACCAGCGGCACCACCGGGACGCCGAAGGGGGCGAACCGCAGCACTCCGCCGTCATTGGCACCGATCGGCGGCATCCTGTCGCACGTCCCGTTCAAGGCCAACGAGGTCACCTCGCTGCCGGCGCCGATGTTCCATGCGCTGGGTTTCTTGCATGCCACCATCGGGATGTTCTTGGGCTCGACGCTGGTGCTGCACAACAAGTTTCAACCGGCGGGCGTGCTGGAAGACATCGAGAAGCACAAAGTGTCAGCGGTTGTGGTGGTGCCGGTGATGTTGTCGCGGATGCTCGACGC
This sequence comes from Mycobacterium sp., assembly GCA_035642975.1. Taxonomy (GTDB): domain Bacteria; phylum Actinomycetota; class Actinomycetes; order Mycobacteriales; family Mycobacteriaceae; genus Mycobacterium. Next base: position 1,616 of record DASQRI010000140.1, on the reverse strand, counting down.
GCTGGAAAAGATGGACAAGAAGCCCGACCTGTCCAGCTTGCGGATCATCTTTGTGTCCGGCTCGGCGCTGGGCGCCGACGTGGCCGAACGCGGGCTCAAGGACTTCGGTCCGGTGCTCTACAACATGTACGGCTCGACCGAGATCGCGTTCGCCACCATCGCCGAGCCCAAGCATCTGAAGCACAATTCGTCGACGGCCGGACCGATCGTCAAAGGCGTCAAGGTCAAGATCTTCGACGACAACGGCAAGGAGTTGCCGCAGGGTGAGGTGGGGAGGATCTTCGTCGGCACCACCTTCCCGTTCGAGGGCTACACCGGCGGCGGCGGCAAGCAGATCATCGACGGCCTGCTGTCGTCGGGCGATGTCGGCTACTTCGACGAGCGCGGGCTGCTTTACATCAGCGGCCGCGATGACGAGATGATCGTGTCCGGCGGCGAAAACGTCTTCCCCGCCGAGGTCGAGGACCTGATCAGCGGGCATCCGGACGTGGTGGAGGCCACCGCGCTCGGCGTCGAGGACAAGGACTGGGGTCACCGGCTGCGCGCCTTCGTGGTGAAAAAGCAGAACGCCGACCTCGACGAGGACACCGTCAAGCACTATGTGCGCGACCACCTGGCCAAATACAAGGTGCCGCGCGAGGTGATCTTCCTTGAGGAGCTGCCGCGCAACCCGACCGGCAAGATCCTCAAACGCGAGCTGCGTGAAATGGACGTCGACTAACTCTGGAGCCGGCTCAGCCGTCGAACCCGGTCGCGCCATCGAGTTGTTCGCGCAGGATGTCGAGTTGACCGGTGTGCCGGGCGGTCTCTTCGATCATGTGCACGTAGATCCAGCGCAGCGATACCGTCCCGAACCGGCGATGCGGCACCACGTGCTCGAGCCGAAATTGCGCGGCAACCCGCCGGGATTCCTCGCACTGCGTCAGGTATTCGGTGACCAGCGTTGCCAGTGACTCCTCGGGCAGGAACTCGAACTCCCAGTCGCGATCGTGCGCACGCCGGTTGTCGTCGCTTCGTTCCTGCAGGAGCTGCTCGAACCAGCCGTATTCCGCCCAACGCAGGTGCTTGATCAGCCCGCCGACGGTTGTCGACGACGCGACGAGGCTGCGGCGGGCATCGGTGTCGGAGAGACCGGAAACCTTGCGCACCACGATGTCTCGATAGTCGTCGAGAAATGCCTCTAGCGTGGCGCGTTCACCCGTTAGCTCTTGCTCGCGGCGATCAGGACGCTGCGTTTCTGCCATGACGGCGAAGCTAGCATCGGGCGCCCACGATTCGCACGCCCATTTCGCGGGGTCAGCGCCGGTCGCGGATACTGCGGGTCACCTCGGCGGAAAGCTTCGGGTCGACCAACAGCAGCTCGATCAGCGCGCTAATCACCTCTTGTCCGGTGACGCGGGCGAATCCGAGCCGGTCGGCGGCTTCTCGCTGCCAGATGTCCAGGGCCCGGTGCGTGGCGGGGGACAGGTCGACGGTTCGCCGTGTGCGTTGGCCGCGTGATGGCTGGTCGAGCTTCTGCCGGACGCTGGCCTGCCGGACGCTGGTGAGGCGTTCGGTCTGCGCGCTGGCATCGGCACGCGGTGGTTTGGCGCGAAACGACGGCGAGCTGTGTTCCA
>DASQRI010000139.1:0-5810 GCA_035642975.1 Mycobacterium sp. | reverse complement strand
GGGTGCGGTCCAGGCCGAGCTCGTTCATCTTCTCCAGGCGCGGGCCCGGCTCGAAGAACGCCGGGATCGCGCGCATCGGCTCACCGAACAGCTCGCGCTTGGTCTTGCCGTCCGGGTTGCCGTACTTGAAGTACTCCTCCCCGGCACCCGGCCGGGCGACGACCTCGAAGGTCGGGTTGGGAATGTAGTTGCTGATCTGTCCCCGGATCGCGATCTTGGTGCGCCCGTTGATCTGCACGTACTGGACGTAGTCCTTGTACTCCTTGGGCAGGAACTTGGTCAGCGCCTCCGGTGGCTCGTAGAGATGGTTGTCGGCGTCGAAGATCGAAAACGGAACGTCCTCCCGATGCGACAGCTGCCCCATGGAATCCTCCTTCACAATTTATGAGAATGATATTCTCACAGTGAGGTTACCGCAATGCCCGACCGCACCAGACGCTTCTGTACCTTGCCGCTCGCCGTACGTGGATAGTCGTCGACTTCGAGCAACCGGCCGAACTCCTCGGCGGTGATAAACACCCGCGGCTTGGCCGACTCCAGGATGTGCGCCAGCTCCTTGCGACCGTAGAAGTGCACGATTGGCACTAACGCCGCCCCCAGGAAGGCCGAGGCCCAGAACGTCGCCGCGGCCTCCATCCAGTTCGGCAGCTGAAACGCCACCACATCACCGGCACCGACACCGCGGGCACGCAGCCCCGCCGCGAGCCGGCGAGCCACTGACTCGACATCGCGGAACGTGCCCGACCACGGCCGGACGGCCGAATACACCCGGAACTTCGTATCCGGTGCAGCCTGCAGACCACCCGCCAGCACCTGCCCGATGGTTTCGCGGGTCCACCAGCCCGCTTCCTCATACCGGGCGACCAGTTCGACAGGAATATTGCGCATTGGCTTCAACGCTCCGACGGCAAACGTTAGGGTCTTGTAAAAGGGTTTCAATTCAAGGGGCGATGCTATTCTCCGCTGGGGAGAATGCCAATATCGCGCGGTGCAAAACGGCGGCTCGGAGGTGCGCATGACAACCGTCAGAAGGACCACGCTGGGCCTCGCGCTGGCAGTGCTGTCGGCGGCCGGCTACAGCACCGTCGCGCCGGCGCGGGCGGATAACCCGATCATGCATCCGGTCAGCTACGTCATCACGTCGGCCAAACCCATCTATGCCACCATCTATTACCTAGATCAGCAGCCGCCGAAGTTTTCCGACTACAGCCACGATCCCTACCAATACACTCCTAACGTCCATGCCGATATCGCGCCGGGCCACCCCTGGGTCTCACCAGTGGTGATGCTGTCTGATCCCAACGACTACGCCATGGTCGTAGTTACCACCGGCACCGAACCGGGCACGCCGCAGTTCCACTGTGCCCTCGTCGTCGACGGGGCGGTGGTCGTCTCGAATGACGGCGCCAAGGGCGTGATCTGTTCCCTGCGCAGCTGGTGAGCCGGCTAGCTCCCGGGGTCGCCCTCCAGCAGTCGAAGATAGTGCTCGACGAACTCGACGATTTCGCCGTGCCCGGCGGACATACCAAGGGCCTGCTCGATCACCAACACCCGGGAGATGCTGGTCATCAGCACCGACCACACCAGCGGGGGCACCTTTACCTGGTCGATGTCGTAGCGGTCGAGAACCGTCGACAGTGCCTTTCGCTGCTCCTCGCGAAAACGTTCCGCGTAGTAAGCAATCTCGGCCTTCAGAGCTTTGCGATGGTTGGCCAACGCGATGAATTCCATGGTGATCGCGGTGGCCGCCGGATCGGTGCTGAACCGCCACAGCGCCCACAATGGTTGCCGGGCCTGCAGCACCCGCGCTTGAGCCTGAAGGCCTTCTTCGGCGCGGCGGCGAAAGGCCGCCAGGAACAAGTCGTCCATGGTGCGGAAGTAGTAGTGGACGAGCTGCGGCTTCAGCGCCGCCTTCTCCGCCACCCGACGGGAAGTGACTGCGGCGTAACCCTCTTGGAGCATCAGCTGCTCGGCGGCGTCGAGCAGCACACCGCGGTTCTTGGCGTCGGGTGTCCCGATCCTGCGCGCCGAAGTCATGCCCTGGCTCCAAACTGCTGCTCATCGCCTGCTCAACATGGGTGATCGTAGCGTCGGGCGACGCCGTGACCTTGACCACGACATTAGCGCCATGCTAAGCAGGTGCTCAGCAATTACGGCACTTCGGTCGATCTCAGACTCGGGCGGCACGCCGACACAGCGGCCAGTTGCCCGCCACATCACCGGTACATCAGCTTCGGGAGGCGCGCGACACCATGGCAGTCCCTGATTCAACGTTCGGTTCCATCGACTTTTTCACCGACCCGTCGCTGGTTCCCGATCCGCACCCCTATTTCGACTACCTGCGCAGCCAAAACCCGGTGCTGCGGCTACCCCACCACAACGTCGTTGCGATCACCGGCTGGGAAGAAGCCAACGCGGTCTACAAGGACCCCGATACGTTCTCCAACTGCGTCGCGCTCGGGGGGCCGTTCCCGCCGTTGCCGTTCGAGCCCGACGGGGACGACCTCAGCACCCAAATCGACGAGCACCGCAGTCAGTTTCCGATGTTCGAGCACATGGTCACCATGGATCCACCCGACCACACCCGCGCGCGCTCGATCCTGAGCCGGTTGCTCACGCCCAGCCGGCTGAAAGAAAACGAGGAGTTCATGTGGCGGCTCGCTGACCGCCAACTCGAGGAGTTCCTCGGCGCCGGCGAGTGTGAGTTCATCGCCGAATACTCAAAGCCCTTCGCGACCTTGGTGATCGCTGATCTGCTCGGTGTCCCACAGGAAGACCACAAGCAGTTCCGCACGGTGCTGGGTGCCGACCGTCCCGGCGCGCGAGTCGGTGCGCTGGATCACGAGTCGGTCGGCATCAACCCGCTGCAGTGGCTCGACGAGAAATTCTGCGACTACATCGAAGACCGGCGCAGCAATCCCCGCGACGACGTGTTGACCTCGTTGGCGACAGCGAAGTACCCGGACGGCTCCACGCCCGAGGTCATCGAGGTAAGTCGTTCGGCGACCTTCCTTTTCGCCGCCGGGCAGGAAACCACCGCCAAGCTGCTCTCGGCGGCGCTGCAGGCGCTCGGTGATCGACCCGAGGTCCAGCAGAAGCTGCGCAATGACCGCAGCCTCATTCCGGGATTCATCGAAGAATCGCTGCGGATGGAGAGCCCGGTCAAAAGTGACTCCCGGCTGGCCCGCCGGCCGGCCACCGTCGGCGGCGTGGACATTCCCGTCGGCACCATCGTGATGGTGTTACCCGGCGCCGCCAACCGTGACCCGCGGCGATTCGACAATCCACACGAGTTCCAGCTCGACCGCAAGAACGTCCGCGAGCACATGGCGTTCGCCCGGGGCGTGCATTCCTGCCCGGGTGCACCGTTGGCCCGGGTCGAGGGACGTGTCTCGCTCGAGCGCATCCTGGACCGGATGTCCGAAATCGCAATCAGCGAAACTAAACACGGACCGGCCGACGAACGTCGCTACACCTACGAACCGACCTATATCTTGCGCGGGCTGAGCGAATTGCACCTGACGTTCACGCCCCGGCCGGCGTTGGCGCCGGCCGGCTAGTTTCGTGAGTCATTGTTTCGCGCAGCGAGATTGACGTAACCGTGCACTTCACTCGCACTTCTTCACGCCCGCGTCGATCTCGACGAAAACTCGCAGCCGTTGACAAATCCAACGCCTTTGCCACGCAATGACTTAGGTATCGGCGCGGGTCCAGAATGAGTGACCCTCCTGGGCGATGCAGATCAGGAACAGTCCATCGGGCGCCTGCGCGACGTAGTTCATATACATATGGCAGTCGGAATTCTCTTCCTTGATGCCCGCCATCGGCGGTGAGCGGAACCATCTCGGCTGGTATCGCCTGGGCGAGCCGCAGAACATCAGCCGTCCAGGTTGCGTGGCGGGCACATAACCGCCTGAGACACCGAATGCGTAGTAGGTGGTGTTGTCGCACGGCGCACCCAGGACCATGTTCGGAGCGATGCCAGGAGTACAGGCCGGGTAGTCGCAGACAGTCGGCCCTGCGGTAGCCGTCGGCGGCATCAACGCGCCGACTCCGATCAGCGCAGCCACCACCGCCACGATGAAACGCACCGAAACATTTTTACATGAGCGATAGGAAAATTCTCTTCTTCGGAGAAGATCACCCATGGTAGGTAGCACATGGATGTTTGCGCGTCCTTACAGCGCATCCGGCCAGCGATTTTGGGGTGATAACGTAATTCTCCGTGTGTAATCCGGAACGAGCCGTGAGTCGCGGTGCGCTTGCGCCGGCGATTGCCCAGGACCAGTGACGGACTCCGACGGCGACCCGTCGGTCACCGAAGCCCAGGATTCGCTCGCGGAAGCAGAAGAAGAGCTCGTTCGTGCCGAGGAGCGCGCCGAGGCGGCACGAGCACTCGCGGCCGAATTGCGCCGGGAGGCCGAGGCCAGTTCAAGCGAACGGTCCGACGCGACCGAAGACGCTGACGTTGCCGAGGCCAAGCCTGCTCCCTTGCGATCGAAGCGTTCGTGGCGACGGCGGCTCCGCCGCCCTACCCGGAAAGCGGTGGGCGCCGGCCTCGCGATCGTCCTCATCTCCGTCTCGCTCGCGGCGAGCGGTTACATCGTGTGGCAGCACCGCAGACTCGTGCAGCAGCGGCAGCACGCGGCGGAGTTTGCCGCAGCGGCCCGGGAAGGGGTTGCAACGCTGATGTCGATTGATCCCGACCACGCCACGGAGAGCGTGCAGCGCACGATTGACGCGACGACGGGAGCGCTCAAGAGCCAGCTGGAAGCAACGTCAAGCTACATGGCCAAGAATGCGAAAGATGAGCAGGTCACCACAAAAGCCACCGTGGAAGACGCCGCCGTGGAATCGATGACCGGCAATTCGGCAGTTGTCCTGGTGGTCGCGAAATCCGACACCACCAATCCCGATAAATCCAAACGGCCATCGGTGTTCTGGCGACTCAGTGTCAATCTCGAGCGGGACGGCGATCAGCTCAAGATATCGAAACTTGATTTCGTCCAATGAATTCCGAGTCAGAGTCGCCGCTCGACGACGCCGGGTCCGGTCACGAGGATGCGGACTCGCAGAACGCCGGCACCGAGGCTCCTTCCGTCGGTAAGTCGCCTCCCGACAGGATGGACGCTGTCGACCGGATTGCCGCCCACCTTCTCGAGCATTGGCGTTCAGTCCTTTTGACGGTGTCGGTCATCGCCGCGGTGGGACTGGCTGCGTGCTTGTTCGTTCTTCAATACCGTCCGGATCGACAGATCGATGACGCCGCGGCCCAGCGGGCGATCCGAGCCGCCTCAGACGGCGCCGTCGCGACGCTGTCCTACTCCTCTGAGAACATGGATCGTGACTTCGCCAAGGCGAGATCACATCTCACCGGAGACTTTCTCGCCTACTACGACAAGTTCACCAAAGAGATCGTCATACCTACGGTGCAGCAAAAGCACCTCACGCAGACCGCCGCAGTGGTCAGAGCGGCCGTGTCAGAACTGGAGCCGAATTCAGCCGTCGTGCTGGTGTTCCTCAACGAGACCACGACAAGCAAGGACAAACCCCAACCGCTGATGACGCCGAGCAGTGTGCGAATAACGCTCACGAAGGTCGGCGGTTCGTGACTGATCTCGAAATTGGATCCGGTCGGATAAGCGCTACCGTCTTCTCATTCGAACCCATACCGGGCCGAACGTGCCGGTGTTATTCTCATCAGGCGAGAACGCCGCTACCGGTGCCGTCACCGGCTCCGACATAGTCGGATTGAGCGCGTCGAGGAGTAGACGATGCGACCACCTGGAACAGTTGCCACAGCAATGTTG
>DASQRI010000138.1:0-4969 GCA_035642975.1 Mycobacterium sp. | reverse complement strand
GCTGAGAAACACCTGTTCGCGCTCTTTGGCATGGTCCTCCGACTCCCCTACCACGGCGTAGGCCATCGGACAGACCTTGACCGACTGCGGGTCGCGGCCGGCGGCGTCGATGCGCTCCTTCTGGTCGGCGTAGTGGTTGCGCGCCACCTCGATACCCGGGTCGCCGGTGAAGATCAAATCGGCCCAGCGCGAAGCGAATTCGCGCCCCCGCCCCGACGAGCCGGCCTGGATCAGCACCGGTCGTCCTTGCGGGGTGCGCGGCACCGTCAACGGCCCACGCACCGAAAAGAACTCGCCGGCATGGCGCAGCTCGTGCACCTTGTCCGGGTCGGCGTAGATGCCGTTGACCCGGTCGTGCAGCACCGCGTCGTCTTCCCAGGTGTCCCACAGCCCGACGGTGGCTTCGAGGAACTCCTCCGCGCGGTCGTAGCGGGCGTCGTGGCCCAAATGCGTTTCCAGGCCGAAGTTCTGCGCCTCGCTGTCGTTGACCGAAGTGACGATGTTCCACGCCGCCCGGCCGCCGGACAGGTGGTCGAGGGTGGCGAAGGTACGGGCGATGTGAAACGGCGTGTAGTAGGTGGTGGAACCGGTTGCGCCCAGGCCGATGTGCGACGTGGCCTGCGCGAGCACGCCCAACACGATGGACAGGTCCAGCTTGACCGGCCGCGCGCCGTACTTGACCGCGTCGGCGACCGAGCCGCCGTAGATGCCCGGCATCGCGAGGCGGTCGTCGAAGAACATCAGGTCGAAGCAACCACCTTCGAGTTGCCGGCCGATCTTGGCGTAGTAGGAGGCGTCGAGGTAGCCGTGCTCGGTGGCGGGGTGACGCCACGAGCCCGCGTACACCGAGGTGCTGCCCGCTTGCATGAAGGCGACGAGTGCCATCTGTCGTGTAGTCATTATTGATGTCTAACATCTGATATATTAGATTTCAAGTGCTAGCTACCCGATTGCCTTAAGGTTCCCGCCATGGCTCCGAACGACGGCGTTGATATCGCCGGCACGGTCCGCGAGCGCGCCGCGCGCGAGCTGCGCGACCGCATCCTCACCGGCGCGCTGCCCGCCGGTACCCGGCTCGACCTCGACGCGATCACCAAGGAGTTCGCCACCAGCCGCACGCCGGTGCGCGAGGCCTTACTGGAGTTGTCCTACGACGGGCTGGTGCGCGTCGCACCACGAAGCGGCATCACGGTGATCGGCATGAGCCCCCAGGACGTACTCGACAGCTTCACGATTCTGGGCGTGCTGACCGGCCAGGCCGCGGCATGGGCCGCGCAACGCGTCACCGACGACGGCATCCAGCGGTTGCGTGCGTTGGCCACGGACGTCGAAGCGCACGCCGGCGAGGGCGCGATCGTCGACGCGAATTGGCGCTTCCACCGGGAGATTCACCGGGCCGCGCATTCACGGCGACTGATGGCGCAGATTCGCCAGGCCGTCCGCGTCGTGCCGTCGAACTTCTTCGCGATGTTCCCCGAACACGAGCACAACGCACTGGACGAGCATCAGGCTCTGGTGTCGGCCCTGGCCGACGGTGACGCCGAGAAGTCTCGTCACATCGCCGAGCGGCATGTGCTCGACGCGGGGCACTCGCTGGCCGACTGGCTGGAAGAGGCCGGTACCGGCAGCACCACGAACCACACCGGCCACTGATCTCGAGGCTAAGCAGCTTTCCGAAATCGCACCACCGGCGATATCAGTGCCCGGGCGCGTCGGTCCCCTGCCGGTGCTGGTGTGACCTGTGTGCTCAGCGCCGCCGCCGGATGATCGCCCGCAACTTGTCCAGCCGGCTGCTGATTTCCCGCTCGGCGCCGTGGCCGGTGGGCCGGTAGTAGTCGACGCCTACTATCTCGTCGGGCGGATACTGTTGCGGGACAACACCATCCGGGTCGTCGTGAGCGTATTTGTAGCCTTGCGCATTGCCCAGTGCCGCTGCGCCCGAATAATGGCCGTCGCGCAGGTGCGGCGGCACCAGCCCGGCCTTGCCGGCTTTGATGTCGGCCATCGCCGCGCCCAGCGCCGTGGTCACGGCGTTGGACTTGGGCGCGGTGGCCAGGTGCACGGTGGCGTGCGCCAAGGTCAGCTGAGCTTCGGGCAGGCCGATCAGTTGCACGGTCTGCGCCGCGGCGACCGCGGTCTGCAGCGCGGTCGGATCGGCCATCCCGATGTCCTCGCTGGCCAAAATCATCAGCCGGCGCGCGATGAACCGGGGGTCCTCGCCGGCGACCAGCATCCTGGCCAGGTAGTGCAGCGCGGCGTCGACATCGGAGCCGCGCACCGACTTGATGAAGGCGCTGATCACGTCGTAGTGCTGATCGCCGTCGCGGTCGTAACGGACCGCGGCCTTGTCCAGCGACTGCTCGATGGCCTCGACGGTGACCTGCTCCCCCGCCTCGGCCGCCACCTCCAGCGCGGTCAACGCGCGGCGGGCATCGCCGGCTGCCAGCCGGACCAGCAGGTCGACGGCCTCGTGCGTCACCTGGACCCGGCCGCCCAGGCCGCGCGGGTCGTCGATCGCGCGCTGGACGACGGTCCGGACGTCGTCAGCGCCCAGCGGCCGCAACTGCAGGATCAACGACCGCGACAGCAGTGGCGCCACCACGGAAAACGACGGATTCTCCGTCGTCGCCGCCACCAGCAGCACGACCCGGTTCTCCACCGCGGACAGCAACGCGTCCTGCTGGGTCTTGGAGAAGCGGTGCACCTCGTCGATGAACAGCACGGTCTGCTCGCCGTGCGCGGCGGCGCGTCGAGCCACATCGATCACCGCGCGGACTTCCTTTACCCCGGCCGACAACGCCGACAACGCCTCGAACCGACGGCCGGTGGCCTGCGAGACCAGCGCGGCCAACGTCGTCTTACCGCTGCCGGGCGGGCCATACAGAATGGCCGACGCCACCCCCGAGCCCTCGACCAGTCGGCGCAGTGGCGAGCCGGGCTGCAGCAGGTGATCCTGCCCGACGACCTCGTCGAGACTGACCGGGCGCATTCGCACCGCCAACGGTGCGGCGGCCGAACCACCCGGCGCGCCCGCGCCAACGCTGGTCGCGTCGGGGACGTCGAACAGACCGTCGGACACGGTGTCAGGCATACCATGTCTGCAGGACACGTCGGCGCGCAGTGTTAGGTCGCAGCGGGGCCGCTGAATACTTGCTAAGTTCGCGGAGCACACCTGCACAACTCCCCGACGACGAGGCAGGAGCGGTTATGAGCCAACCTCCGGAGCACCCCGGCAACCCGAGCGAGCCTTGGGGCGATAACCCCAACCAGGGTGACTACCCGCCGCCCGGCTACGGACCGCCTCCCGGACCGCCGCCCGGCTATGGACCGCCCTCCGGGCCACCCCCGGGGTACGGCCCACCCCAACCGGGGTATGGCGCGCCACCGCCGCCTCCCGGCTACGGGCCGCCACCTCCCGGTTACGGGCCGCCTCCTGGCTATCCGCCACCTCCCGGCTACGGGCCCCCTTCTGGATATGGCCCGCCCCCCGGCTACCCGCCACCGCCCGGAGCGCCGTTCGACATCGGTGCCGCGCTCAGCTGGGCATGGAACAAGTTCAGTAAGAACCTCGGTCCGCTGATCCTGGCGGCCCTGGTGTACTTCGTGATCGGTGCCGTGCTGCACGGGCTGCTGTTCGTGTTGCTGGGCGGCGCTGAAGCCAACACGGCCGGCACCGACCAGGATTACGGCGCGTCGTTTGCGGGGGGCCTGAGCGGCGGCAGCTTCCTGGTACTGCAGATCGTGGCGTTCGCCTTCGGCATTTTCGTGCAGGCAGCGTTTTTGTCCGGGGCACTCGACATCGCCGACGGCCGACCGGTGACCGTCGGTTCGTTCTTCAAGCCGCGCAACTTCGGCACCGTCATCCTGGCTGCCCTATTGCTCGCACTGATCAGCGCGGTATTGAACTTGCCGGCGCTGGTGCCCAGCTTCCTGTTGGCCTTGTTGTCGCTCGTGTTGATCCTTGTCTTTACCTTCTTCGCGCTGTTCACGATCGCGTTCGCCATAGATCGCGGGCTATCGCCGATCGATGCGCTGAAGGCCAGCTTCGCCACGGTCAGGTCGCATATCGGCAGCACGCTGGTGTCCTTGCTGACCCAGGTTCTGATCGTGCTGCTCGGCTTTTTGGCCTGCGGCATCGGCATCATCGTGGCCGGCCCGGTCGCGTTGCTGGTCCAGGTCTACACCTACCGCCGGCTTTCCGGCGGGTCCGTCGCGGCAGCGATCCCCTAGCCGCAGCTGGGCTGGGTGACGAAGTCGATCAGCTCCTCCACCCGGCCGATCAGCGCCGCGTCGAGATCCGTCCAGTCCCGGACCCGGCCGCGGATGCGACGCCACGCCGCGGCGATGTCGGCCTGGTCGGCGTGCGGCCAGCCCAGGGCTTGGCAGATCCCGTGCTTCCACTCGATTCCGCGCGGGATGACCGGCCACTCGGCGAGACCCAACCGGGCCGGTTTGACGGCTTGCCAGATGTCGACGAACGGATGCCCGACCACCAGGGTGTGCGCGCCGCCCGGGCCGCGGCGCACCGCGTCGGCCAGTCGCGATTCCTTCGAGCCGGCCACCAGGTGGTCGACGAGCACGCCGAGCCGTCGCTGCGGGCCCGGCCGGAACTGCTCGACGATGCCGACCAGATCGTCGACGCCGCCGAGGTATTCGACCACGACCCCCTCGATCCGCAGATCATCGCCCCACACCTGCTCGACCAGCTCGGCGTCGTGACGGCCTTCCACGTAGATCCGGCCGGTCCGGGCTACCCGCGCACGCGCTCCGGTCACCGCCACCGAGCCGGACGCCGTCCGGGTGACGGTCTTGGCTGACGGACGTAGCGGCGCGGTCAGGATCACCGGTTTGCCGTCGACGAGATATCCCGGGCCGACAGGGAACGGCTTGCGGCGCCCGTGCCGGTCTTCGAGCTGCATGCGTCCGTACTCGACGCTCACCACCGCGCCGACGTAGCCGGTTTGCGCGT
>DASQRI010000137.1:0-3208 GCA_035642975.1 Mycobacterium sp. | reverse complement strand
TTACCGAACTCGTCGCGCAACTGCGCACGTTGTGCCAGGTCGACGTGCACTGCATGGGAGCGCCACGGCCGAGCGCATTCACCTATCAGCCCGACGCGCAGCTGCGCGGTGCCAACCCGGCGCTCTCGACGCTGTCGACCGATCTGGTGATGGCCAACGCCGCCGCAGACGCCACCGTGGTCCACAGCCACACCTGGTACACGGGCTTGGCCGGGCACTTGGCGTCGTTGCTCTACGACGTTCCCCACGTCTTGACCGCGCATTCGCTGGAACCGTTGCGGCCGTGGAAGGCCGAGCAGCTCGGCGGCGGCTATCGGGTCTCGTCATGGGTGGAGCAGACCGCGGTGACCGCCGCCGACGCCGTCATCGCCGTCAGCTCAGGGATGCGCGATGATGTGCTGCGGGTCTACCCGACTCTGGATCCCGGCCGGGTGCACGTCGTGCGCAACGGGATCGACACCGAGGTGTGGTATCCGGCCGAGCCGCTGGGATCCCTCCCCGGCGAGTCGGTGCTGGCCGACCTCGGAGTCGACCGCAGCCGGCCCGCTGTCGCCTTCGTCGGGCGGATCACCCGGCAGAAAGGCGTCGCCCACCTGCTGGCGGCCGCACACGAATTCGACCCCGACGTGCAGTTGGTGCTGTGTGCCGGAGCACCCGACACACCAGAAATCGCCGCCGACGTCAGCGCCGGAGTGGCCGATCTGGCCCGCGAACGCACCGGCGTGTTCTGGGTCAGGGAAATGCTGCCCATCGGAAAGATCCGCGAAATACTATCGGCTGCAACAGTTTTCGTATGCCCATCGGTGTACGAGCCGCTGGGTATCGTCAACCTTGAAGCGATGGCATGTGGCACCGCGGTGGTGGCCTCCGACGTCGGTGGCATACCCGAGGTGGTCGCTGACGGGGTCACCGGTTCGCTGGTGCACTACGACCCCGACGATGCCGCCGGCTACCAGACCCGGCTCGCCAAGGCGGTCAACGCCTTGATCGCCGATCCGGAAAGGGCGGAGCGCTACGGCCGGGCGGGACGGCAGCGCTGCATCGCGGAATTCTCCTGGGCGCAAATCGCACAACAGACGCTGGAGATCTACCGGAAAGTGTGCGCGTAACTTGCTTAGCTGGTGACGCCTTTGAGCTCGTCGCCCAGCGCAGCAGCTTCGTCGGGTGTCAGCTCGACGACGAGTCGGCCACCGCCCTCTAGCGGTACCCGCATCACGATGCCGCGCCCCTCCTTGGTCGCTTCCAGTGGACCGTCTCCGGTCCGGGGCTTCATCGCCGCCATCGAGTGCTCCCTCCAGATTCGAGCCGGCCCGTCGGCGCGGACCTGATCAGCGCCGGGTGCGCCCCGCCAGTGGAATTCCCGCCATCCCCGGCATTGAACTGCAAATTCACCTCTCCATTGTTCCCTATCCGCACGGCTAGGTGTACATGACCTCCGGGTCGGCGTTTCCGCCGGTCCATCGTCACCGGCCTGCATCCCGAGTTGCCCGGCTCGCCCCCACGCCGCTTCGCGGGTGGGAGGTACCCCCACAGCGGGCCGCCCACGGCCCGCATCGTCACCGGGCGGCAGGCACCCAGCATGCTCGCAGGTGATCGTCGACCATCCCGGTCGCCTGCATCAGCGCGTACGCGGTGGTGGGCCCGACGAAGCGGAACCCACGGCGCTTCAACTCGCGCGCCATCGCGGTCGATTCCGGTGTCGTCGAAGGAACTTCCGAGGCTGCCGCGGGCCGGGGTCGCGGCGCCGGCGCGAACGACCACAGCAGTTCGGAGAGGTCGTCGACGTCGGCGGCGGCCCGCGCGTTGGCGATCGTCGACTCGATCTTGGCTCGGTTGCGCACGATGCCTTGGTCGGCCATCAGCCGAGCGACGTCGGCGTCGGTGTAGCGGGCGATCTTTTCGATGTCGAAGCCGGAGAAGGCGTGCCGGAAGTTCTCTCGCTTACGCAGAATGATCAGCCAGGACAGTCCGCTCTGGAACGCTTCCAGGCTCATCCGCTCGAACAGCGGCACCCGCCCGTGCAAGGCCCGGCCCCATTCCTGGTCGTGGTAGTCGCGGTAGAGCGTGAAGTCCGGCCCCGGTCTGCCGACTGCCCAGTCGCAGCGAACCAGCCCGTCGTCCGGCGCGGTCATGTCGGCCCCTAATCGTCCTCGACGTCTGCGACACCGCCGTCGGCGTCGCCGTCGGCGTCGACGGCGGTCGCGGCATGTACCGACGAGAGCTGGCCGCGCAGCAGATCGAGTTCCTGGCCGAGCCGATCGAGCACCCAGTCCACCTCGCTGGTCTTGTATCCGCGCAGCGTCTGGGTGAACTTGACCGCGTCGACGTCGGCGCCGGTGACACCGGATGCGGGCAGCACGGTGGGCGTCGTCCCGCGGGGCAGCGGCGGCAGCGGCTCACCGCGGCCGAACAGCAGACTGGCCACACCGAACAGCACGATCGCCACCAGGACCAGCACCACCACGTACAGCAACACCAACGCCACGGCGTCGATATTGCCTTATCGATCCGACGGAAGCGTGCAGGCCTGTTAGCGCGGCCGACCCGGCAGATGGCGGCGACCCGCTGCGCCCGGCTCCGCCGCGCTGGCGATCGCCACGGCGTTCATCGGTGGGCGGTCGGCCAGCGACACCGGCGAGGTGCGCGGCGTGTACCCGTCGCCGTCGACGAAGAACTGGGTCAAACCGACGCCGGAGTCGGGGATGCCGCAGCGCGACAGCAGCGTCGCGACGACCTGACGGCTCATCGGGCCCAATTCGGCCAGCGGCCGGTTGCGGTGTGCGCGCACACCAAGGTTTACCTGCGCGATCGCGTCCAGGCCCAGCCGGTCATAGGTGTCGACCAGCAGGCCGATCTCGACGCCGTAGCCCGGCGCGAACGGCACCGACATCAGCAGTTCGCGGGTAGCCGCATACTCGCCGCCGAGCGGTTGCAGCACACAGCCCAGCTGGGGCCGCAGCGCCGCCAGCAGTGGCCTTGCCACCAGCTCGGTGACCCGGCCACCGCCGGTGGCGCCCTCGCGGCCACTGGCTTCGCTCACGTTCAGCGGGCGCCGATAGAAGCTCTTGACGAGGTGAACACCGTCCTCGGTGAGCAGGGGGCCGAGTAGCCGCGGCACGAACATCGAATGCGGCTCGATCAGGTCCGAGTCGACGAACACCACCAAATCGCAGCAGGTGGCCGCCAGCGAACGCCACAGCACCTCGCC
>DASQRI010000136.1:0-13305 GCA_035642975.1 Mycobacterium sp. | reverse complement strand
GGCGTTCTCAGCCTTCCCGAGGGCCCAGGCCCCTGGCCGGTAGCCGTCGTCATCCATGGCGGGTTCTGGCGGACGGCCTACCGCGCCGACCTCGCCGCCGACCTGGCCGAGGATCTAGTGCGGCACGGCTTCGCTGCCTGGAACCTCGAATACCGCAGGGTGGGCGAGGACCCAGACCAGGGAGGCGGTGGTTGGCCAGCCACCTGCCTCGATGTTGCCGCCGCTCTGGACCTGCTAGCTGCGACCGGTCAGACCCTGACAGCCGGCCGTCTCGACCTGTCGCGAGTGGTCGCGATTGGGCACTCCGCGGGAGGTCAGCTGGCGGGCTGGCTGGCCGGTCGGGGGTCGCTGCCCGCCGACGCTCCCGGAGCCTCGCCCCTCGTACCGCTGACCGGCTTCGTGAGTCAGGCCGGAGTGTTGGACCTCGCGCTTGCGCTGCAGGAGGACCTCGGTTCGGGAGCCGTCCGGAACTTCCTGGGCGAGTGGGCGGACGACCCCGAGACCCGCTTACTGGCTTGTCCCAGCGCCCTGCTTCCGATGGGCATCCCCTCGATGTGCGTGCACGGCACGGCCGACGAGGACGTGCCACTCAGTCAGTCGCAGCGCTTCGTCGCCGCGGCCCGACGGGCCGGCGACGACTCGCGCCTGCTGGTGCTCCCCGGCACCGACCACTACTCACTCATCGATGTGACGTCCCCCGCATGGGTGGCCTGCCGCACGGCGGTCCTGGATCTGGCGCGCTGAACCTGTGGTCTCGCCAGAGAGTGGCGGCAGCGTGGGCTTCGACGAGCACCGAGCCGGCCGGCCGAAGCAGGGGGGACGGGTTGGGAAAACCCCAACGACGTCGGTGCGGCGTTTGATCTCTTTGTCGAGCCGCTCGAGGGGATTGGTACGCCACTTTTGCCTGCGTAACTCTCCGTACACCACATTCCTGGACGCCACTCGCTATAAACTTTGCGAGTGTTGTGTGATCACCGCTGCCACCATCGATGATGGCCTACGTCGACAGGACAGTTCGCGACATTGCGAGCATGCCCCGAGGCGGGCCTGACGCCTCCTGGCTGGACCGCCGGTTGCAGACTAACCGGCTGGAATACCTGGACCGCGACGATGTCGACGATCTGAAGCGCAAGGTGATCTGCTCACTCGACCGGTTCGGACGGTTGTTCGGTGAACACAAGAAGTTCGCCCGGATGGCGCTTGGTGAGGTGGCCAATGTCCCCTCTCCCAAGATCCTCGAACTCGGGTCCGGCCACGGCGGGCTGTCGCGCATGCTGTTGGAGAATCACCCCATTGCTCAGGTGACGGTGACCGACATCGATCCCAAATTTGTGGCCGCCGTCGCCGCCAGCGACCTCGGCAGTCACCCCCGCGCCACGGTGCGGGAAATGGATGCCACCGCAATCGACGCCCCCGACGGCTATTACGACCTCGTCGTGTTTGCGTTGTCGTTGCATCACCTGCCGCCTGCACTGGCCGCCCGAGTGTTCGCCGAAGGGACCCGCGCTGGGGACAAGTTGTTAATCATTGACGCCCGCAGGCCGCGGGCACCGCTGCACGTGGTGGCGTTGGCTGTGATGCTGCCGTTCATCAGGCTATCCCCGTTTGCACACGATGGGTTCATCAGTTCGCTTCGCGCCTATAGCCCGTCGGCGCTGCGTGCGATCGCCTATCATGCCGACCCGGCGATTAACGTCGAGTTCCCTTCCCGACGGGTGCGCGCGACGGTGGCCGTTGCCACTCGCGCGCGGCAAACCGGCGAGGGCCATAGGGATCGCGAATCGCGATCCCGTTGAACTTTGCGCGGCTCGCGGTCGTGTCTTCACTGTAGCGGTGCCGTGCCGGACGAACGTGTCGCGGCGGGCCGCTACGAGGTTGCCCTGAGTTCGACCGCGTCCGCTACCAGACGCTGGACATGAGGGGAGTGCCGATGCGCAAGGTCGGACAGCGAGCCATTGTCTGCGGTGCGAGTATGGCCGGGCTGCTCGCTGCTCGAGTGCTGTCGGACTTTTACGAGGCAGTCACGCTCGTCGAGCGGGATCGGCTGCCGGACGGTGCTGAGCATCGTCGAGGTGTACCCCAGGGACGGCATCTGCATGCTCTATTGAGTACGGGCTCGAAAACCCTGGGCCAGCTATTTCCTGAACTGCTCGATGAACTCGTCACTGCGGGCGCGACCATCCTAGACAATGAGACGCCCGTGTATGTCCGGCTCGGCCGGCATGAGCTTTACCGCTCAGCCGAATTGGCCGACTCGGCATCGCTGGTCTTATATCAACCCAGCCGACCATGTTTGGAGTCCCATGTCAGGCGACGAGTCCGCGCCATCGAGAATGTGAGAATCCTGGACGGCCATGATGTTGTCGAGCCGATAGCCGACCGGGCACGTCGGGTCACCGGCGCCCGGGTGGTCAACCGCGACACGGGTGAGGAAATCGTGCTGGATGCCGAGCTGGTGGTCGATGCGACGGGCCGCTCCGCGCGCACGCCGCCGTTCCTCGACAACCTCGGCTACGGGCGACCGATCGAGCAGCGCTACCCGGCGCATGTGAGCTACTCCAGTCAATTTCTGCGGATCCCCGCGGGCACGATCTGCCAGAAATCGATCTCGGTGAGCCCGATGCCCGAACGACCAATCGGGGTGGGGCTTTTGGCCTACGAGCACGACACCTGGATCCTGACCTTGTTCGGCGTGGGCTACGAACTGCCCGACGACCTGGCCGGCATAATCGAGCGCGTCGCGCAATTCGCGCCGCCTTTTCTGGTCGCTGCACTGCGGGCTGGCGAACCGCTCGGTGGGGTGTCTGCGCAGCGTTACCCGGCCAGCACGTGGAGACGCTATGACAAGATGCGCCAATTCCCAGCGGGGCTGCTGGTGATTGGTGACGCAATCTGTAGCTTCAACCCGGTGTATATGCAGGGCATGACCATGGCCGCGCTGGAAGCCGTTGCGCTTCGAAACTGCTTGGCCGATGGCGACGGCGACTTGAGTCGGCGATTCTTCAAGGCGACTGCCAAGCAGATCGGCCCTGTTTGGCGGGCGAACCGGTTCACCGATTTCACCCTGACCTCCCAGGGAGGTGGTTGGCGTCGGGCGGTGAGGCGCGTGGCCAACTGGCAGGTGGACAAGGTGGGCGCAGCCGCCGCGAATGATCCGGCGGTCAGCGAAGCGATCCTTCGTGTGACGCACTTTGTGGACCCGCCAGCCCGGCTCCTGCAGCCCTCGTTCCTGATGCGGCTGGTCGCAGCCAACCGTCGATCCAGAATGGCCACACCCGCTGATGACAGACTGCCCCGGTAGCTACGAGCCCTCGATCAGACCTGACCATAAATTCCGAGCAGCCCGGTTCAAAGACTTGGAGAACCGATGACCATCAATCCGTTCGACGACCAAGATGGTGTCTTTTTCGTCTTGGCCAACAACGAGGAGCAGCACAGCCTGTGGCCGACCTTGGCCGAGATTCCCGCCGGCTGGCGGGTGGTTTACGGCGAGGCGGACCGCGCTGCGTGTCTGGACTACATCGAACAGAAATGGACCGACATTCGGCCAAAGAGTCTGCGCGAGAAGCTGGCAGAGGATCCGCGGTCGTGAGATGTAAACCGTGTGAGTGGGGGCGCCCAGCAGGGTGGGCACTGCGAGCCGGACGCCGGTTCAATTCTTCGTGAACCAGTACATCCGGAACGACAGATCTCCGCGTTGCAGCTCGCGATAGGGCGCGGAGCCCGGCCGAACTGTGAATGCCTGTGCGAAGCGGCGCACGAACGCCGACTGATACTGATCGGACAGGTTCAGTGACCAATGATGATTTTTCTCAATCCCGCGCAGAACCTCCGCATTGACAATCCTGCCAGCACGTAGCTGCATCGGCGCATCGACGATCGCCAACTCCCACTCGCCAATAAGGTGGCGTGGGCGCGCATCCGCGTACAGAAAATGCCCTCCCGGGCGCAGCACGCGCTCCACTTCGGCGAGGAAACGGGCAAACCGAGGGTAGCAATGCGAGGCTTCGACATTGATCACCGCGTCGAAGGACTGGTCGACGAAGGGCAAGTTCTCGGCGTCGCCCTGCACGAAATCCAGGCCAGGCAGATTGTGCCTTTCTCGGCAAAACGCAACACCCTCAGGGTTCCAGTCCAGCCCCGTATACGAGGCCGGGCCCAAGGTGCGCACGAGGTAGGAAGCTCCGCCCCCGTGGCCGCAACTGACCTCAAGCACCCGTGCGCCCTTGAGATCAACCTGCGTAGCCGTGCGGTGGTAGAGCTGGATGTAGAACCGGTTGGGCTCGTCGCATTCCACCAGCGGCAGAGCCATTGGTGGATCCTGCTCATAGCCCATGTTCAGGAACAAGATATCGTCCGCGGAGAGCCGGCGGGTTAATAGGGGATACCAGCGCTTCCAGAGAAATTTCTGTGAGAACCGGGCGAATGTCAAGCGGTTGACGAGGGTTGAGCCCATTTCCTTAACGCCTTTCATATCGAGAGGGCGTGAGGGCCACGCCGGGAAGTATGCAGGTAGCAGTTCGCCCCACGGGTCTTCGGCAATCTGTGTAGCCCGAGCCCGTGAAGGTCGTTTGGCGGTGGTTGGAAGCTCTTTTCATATCTGGACCGCCGCCTTGTGACACTCAATTCGCCAGCGCGACAACTGGACGGTCAGCCGCGCAGCGACTTCTTCTCGGACAGTCACGTCCGTTCCGGTGATATCGCCGCTGGCGATCATGATGGCGCCCTCCATCGTGACGGCCACCAGTTCGCTCGCCCTACCAGGACAGCCATCGCGGGCACGGTGATGGTACGTACTAGGAAGGTATCCAGCAGAATCCCTGTGCCGACAACGAAGCCGGCCTGGACGATGGTGCTGATGCTGGCGAACAACAGACCGAACATCGAGGCGGCGAAGATGAGACCCGCCGCAGTGATCACACCGCCGGTAGAGCCGACGGTGCGGATGACACCGGAACGCATGCCGCGCGGAGACTCGTCACGAATTCGGGAGATGAGCAGCATATTGTAATCCGCCCCGATTGCGACCAATATGATGAAGGTCAGTCCCGGAACGCTCCAATGCAATTCCTGGCCAAGTATGAATTGGAACACAATGACGCCGATACCGAGCGCCGCCAAATATGAAATGATCACCGAACCGATCAGGTACAGCGGTGCAACGATCGCGCGCAGCAGAGCGATCAAAATCAGAAGCACAACGATAATGGTCAAGGTGATGATGAATCGGATGTCGTGATTGTAATAGTTACGCACGTCCCGCATGGTAGCGGGGTATCCCGTCATCGATATCGAGGCATCGGACAGCGCGGTATTGGGCTGAGCCCCCCGAGCGGTATCGACAATCGAATTGACCTGATCCATTGCGGCGGTGCTGAACGGATCAAGTTTCGTTTGTACCAAGTACCTTGCCGCATGTCCATCGGCCGACATGAAAAACGCGGCGGCTTCCTTGAAATCGTCTGAAGTCAGCACTTGCGGAGGAATATAGAACCCCGCCATCGGTGGCTTCGCCGCGTCATTTTTCATTGCCAGCAGGAACGCCGACGCGGCGCCGAGGTCCGCGCCCATCCCTTTGGTCTGGTCCACCAGTAATTGCACACCGCCGGCCACTTGTCGGCTCCCATTGGCGAGAGCATCGAGGCCTTGTTGCAGAGAGGCCAGCGGGGACTGGATGCCGCTCGCATCGCCCAGCCCCCATGACCCCATGGAGCCGGCGACTGATTTCATTGAGGCGGTCAGTCCAGTCACCGTCTGCGACAAGTTCGATAGCGGCCCGGTCGACTGCAGTTGGCGGACGAGACCCGGGAGCTTGTCGAGGGTGCCCTCGTTCCTGGCGATTTGCAGCTTGTGGAACTGAACACGCGCACTGCGGCAGACGGGATTGCTGTCGCAGTACGGGCTGCCGTCGAGCGCGATGACCACGGGGTCGATCCACTCGAAGCTGTTGACCATGTAGCCGAAGCTCATCTGCAGCGTGTCGCCGAGCGCACGAATGCCGCTGATGAAGCGGTCCGCGTCGCCGATTTGGCCGAGCGTCTTGTCCCCACCGAACTGTCCGAACTTTTTCTGGATTAACGAGAGAGCGTCAATGAGGCTGCCGACCTTGTAGATGGCATTGGTGACCTGGTCACGGAGGTAGCCAAGGCTGTCGGCCAACTGGTCGGCGCCCGAGGCCAGTCGGTTGAGGTCATCGGTGCGGCCGCTGATCAATACGGATGCGTCGTTTAGCCGCTTGCCTACATCGCCGGCCTGATGGGTCGTGCTGGCGTCTTCCAGCGGTACTCCAGTGGGCCGCGTGATCCCCCGGACCGTCGCGATACCGGGCAGTTGGCTTACCCGCTGTGTCATCTGCTCCAGGTCGGCAAGCGCTTCCGGTGTCCGCAAGTCGTGGGATGATTCGATGAACAGGTACTGGGGAATCATTGAATTCAACGGGAAACGTCGATTTACCGCCGAATACCCGACGGAGCTCTCGACGGAATCCGGCAGCGCCTTGCGGTCGTCCCAGTTATAGCGGACCACGCCCACGCAGCCGGCCAGAATGAGCAGCACGATCAAACTGGCGACCAAATTGGCCTTGGGTCGGCGCACAATTCGTATTCCAGATCGCCGCCAGAAACGAGTGGTGAGGTCGCGTCGTGGCGAGACCCATCCACGGCGCCCGGCGAGCACGATGACGGCCGGCAGCAGAGTCACCGCGGCAAGGAAAGCCACACCGATCGCAATGGCCAACGCAGGGCCGATAGTTGAAAACAGTCCTAATCGGGCGAACGTCATCCCGAGAAAAGTGACGCCCACCGTCGCCGCGGATGCGGCGATCACTTTGCCGATGGAGCTCAACGCGCTCTTTATCGCTCGATCTGGATCCGCGCCGAGCCGCAAGTAGTCGTGATAACGGCTGATTAGAAAGACGGCGTAATCTGTTCCCGCGCCAGCCATCATCCCGCTGAGGAGGACAATGGTCTGGTTCGAAACAGCCAGGCCCAATTGGGCGGCTCCAGCCACAACGGCCTGCGCAATCGTCAGGGAGGTGCCAATGGTGATCAACGGCAGCAAGATGGTGGCCGGTTTTCGGTAGATGATCACCAGGATGACGAACAAAAAGATAATGATCGCGAGCTCGGTCTTGGTTTGATCCCGCGCACTGACCTTAATGGAGTCGGCGACGGTGGCCGCTGGTCCGGTCAGGTTTGCGGTCAGCGTAGATCCCGCAACCGTGTGTTTAACGATGTCGACGACCCGTGTGTACACGGCATAGGACTCCGGCGCGCCCAACTCGCCCGTGAGGCCGATCGGCAGGATCCAGGCTTTGCCATCCTGGCTACTGAGCGCCTCGCGCAACTGCGGTGTGCCAACGAATTCCTGCAACATCACGACGTCTTGACTGTCCTGATGTAGACGGTCGACCAGAGTTCGGTAACGCTGCTCGTCAGCCCGTCCGAGCCCCTTGTCGTTGCTCAGGAGCACCAAAAGCACGTTGCCCGAGCCAGCTTCGTGAAATGCCGCGGTCATCTGCCCAGTCGCGAGGGTCGAAGGGGCGCTGGCCGGCAGGGGGGGAACCGGATGTTTGTGGGTCATCTCCGCCAGCGACGGGAAGAACGCGGACAGAACGACCGCAAGCGCGACCCAGCACCCGATCACAAGCCACGGCCACCGCACGACGAAGTCGCCTAGCCGTTGGAAAACACCACCAGCTCCAGCTGTGCTCGTCGTGTCCGTCCGGGGCGACACTCCGCACCCTGCTAGCGCCGACCCGGCGAGCAGGTCTCTTGCCCGGCGGCTGGGATCAACACGTTGCGGGCAGAAAACTGGGCGGCCACCCCGGTATCGGTAACCTGCACCCCATCGATGCGCAGGCCGGCCGGCAATTCCCTTTTCATCTCTGTCGCGAAGAGGGTGTCGAGAGCCGACTGCAGACCGTCGCCTTGCAGCGGTAAGGCGAGCCCAGTGAGGTTCTTGATCTGCAGGCGCACGCCCCCGTCGACCACCGCCGGCTTGGCTGTGACCGCGCCCAGCAGTCCTTCCAACGCGATCGTTCCCGCCGACGGGTCAGTGGTCACACTGGTGACTAATCCACCCAAAAGCGGAATTGCTTGTTGGGCGGTGCGCTTCATGCCGTCGTCGGTCCAGTCGATGGTCACACTGAGCGACCCCATCGTCGCACCCGAAGCACCATTGTCCCGCAGGCGTAAGTCCCTCATGTCTACGACGACTTTCATGCCCTTGGCGGCACGGACTTGCTTGCCTGCGTTCACGATCGTGATCTCGGTGTAGTTGCCCTCAATAGTTTGGAGCAGCAACGGCGGTGTCGTGGCGATGGAGACGCTCGCGTCATCGTCGATGATGCACTCGGCCATCACAGTGAGCATGGATTGTGCGCGGTGCCGCCAGTACAGCTCGCCAACGAGCAGACCTGCGCAAATCAGCGCCACCGCGATCACAGCAATCAAGACGATCGAGGTGGGGTTTTTGAATGACTGCGGGCTGTTCGCCACCGCCTCCTCCCGGCTCAACGGTGATGTCAAGTACACGGTGCGGTCCGCCGACGGGTTCAAATCTTCGTCCCAGATCTCGGTGCCGATGAGCTTGCCCCGCCACAGGTTCGAAGCACTCAAGGACCCGACGTAGTTTCCCTGACTTCAGCGCCTTTTAAATGGTGTCCGACCTTGCTGACCGCGGTACTAACGGGCCAAGTAGCCTACGTCGGCGGCGAAGAAGCGACGGTCTTTGAACCCGTCGCTCAGGAGTGGGAGACAGCCCACTGGGTTGAACGAGTCAGCACCAAAAGCTGAGCGCCTTCCGTTCTCTCGTTTGCAGAAGCCACGATTTGTCCACCTCTACACTTGCCCTCATCGCCGTTTTGTTGGGGTGCTCGGCGCTGTCTCGGTGGCGGTCGTCGTCCCTGTCCAGGTTCATGCCCAGCCGCCGACGCAGTGTTTGACCAACACCCCCAAAGGCAAGCAGGTCTATGTTCCCTGCGATCTGCTCAACGCCGGCGCCAACTTCCCGCCGGGGCAACGCTGTCCTGGACCGCTCGATCAATACCCGCGCGATGTGCGCGACTGGTGCGGCTAAACGCTGAAATCAGTAGGGCGACAGACGGCCGACGCAAACGGACCGGCAAACATAATGAGGGGCTGCCAAGCTGGTAAGACGCTAACTCTTGGATCTCGAGCCACCGTGTTTCGTCAAGTTCCATGGCCTGAAGCCTGCCCGACCGTTGCACCGGAACGGACATACGTCATCGCGCGTGAGCCAGGCCGCCCCCGAGAGAGTCCAGGGGCGGCCCGGCGACGTGAACGTGAAGTGGCCCCGGCGTGACGGTTGGGCGTGCCGTTCCGGGATTAGCTGCACCCGTGTGCCGGCGCAGGTTATGAATCAACGGTGAGCAACCAGCATGTGAACCTGACTCCACAGGAAAACTCGTTGATCGGCCAGAGTCATCCCGAGGCTCTGGCGCGCATGGACGAGAAGTCACTCAAAGAACTGCAGAGCAGGCTCAGGCAAGCACGCGAGAAGAACTTCAGCCTGTTGCGGCGCCAGGGTGCTGCGCGAGTGACGGTCGAAGGTGCCCGCGGCGCCGCCCAGCCAGCCAACGAAAAGCGCGGCGAAAAGGTGGAAGTCTTCGACGAGGCGCTGGCTCGGGTGCACCAGCGCCTCGAAGCCGTCGGCGACGCCGAGTAGCGGCGGGCGCGCCGCGGCTTCAACGTTTCACCGCGAACCGGCTTCACAGCGGTCGCAAATTATTCGGCCGGTTTCTGGATGACGGAGATTTTGAAGGTGGCGCTGGTGATGGTTCCAAAGGCGTTGTGGCTGCCGATGAAGAGTCGTTTGGTGTCGTAGCCCGCGACGTCTTTCATGTTCTGGCCGCCGAACCGTGCAGTCGCCGCACCATCGGGAAGGACGACCTCCAGGCCGAGCAGGCCGTGGCGCACCGCGAGACGTTCCGCGCCGGTGGCGGCGGCGATCAACTCACCGACGGTGCGCTGCGTTGCTGTCACGGGGATGGCAGGACAGGTCACACGTTGGGCGGTGAGCTGTTTGGTCAGGTCGGTCAGGGTGACCTCGGCGCCGACCACAAGGTTCAGGTTGGCGGTGTTGATGTCGACGGTCGTGTTGCCGAGGCCCGCCGGGTCCGCGGATTGCACGGCTGCTGACGTCGATCCCCGATGGCGGTCGAGTGCAGAACGGACCGCGGCCTCGAAGATATCGACGGCGGGTTCCTCGGGTGAGAGGTCGGGCAGCATGATGCCGGGGTTGAAGGTGTGTGTGGGGTCGAAGGCGCGCTTGATTGCGCGTTGAGCGGCGATTTCCACGGGGGTGAAGCGCTTTGTCATGAATTGGCGCTTCTCTGTTCCGACGCCGTGCTCACCGGTGATGGTTCCGCCCAATTCGAGTGCGGCGTCGATGATTTCGTTGTTGGCGGCTTCCAATGCGGCTGCCGCGTTGGGGTTGTCGCGGTCGTAGAACGTGGTCGGGTGCAGATCGCCGTCGCCCGCGTGCCCGGTCACGGCGATGAACAGCAGCGCGTCGGAGTGCCGCTTGGCGGCATCCTGGATGGCTTGCTGCATTTCCGGGATGTGCTGGCGCGGAACGGTTACGTCGCCGATGAAGAAGCCCTTCCCGCTGTGCACCACGGCGTCGGGGGCATGCAGGCGTCCGTACCACAACTTGGCCTGGGCGTCCTCATCGTCGGCACGGCGCACTTCCACCGCACGTTGCCGCAGCACTTTCTCGACGATCGCGCCGTCGCGGTCGACCTCCTCGGCGGTCCCATCGACGTCGATAAGCACGATCGCGTCGACGTCGAGCGGATAACCCGTATCGGTGAACTGCTGCAGCCCGGCGATGCCGACACGGTCGAGCCATTCCACCGCCGCGGGCACCGTCCCGGTCTGAATGATCGCGGAGATGGTTTGCGCCGCTTCCTGGGCGGTGGCGAAGCTGCCCATCAGGCTGCGGGTGACCGGCGCGATGGGCCGCAGCGCCACGGTGGCCTCGATGAGGATGGCCAGCGTACCTTCCGATCCGATGAGCACGCCCAGCAGATCGGGGCCGTCGTCAGCGCCGCTGAGTTCGATGACGGTGCCGTCGGCGAGGACGGCCTCGACGCTCAGGACGTGGTTGTAGGTGACGCCGTATTTGAGAGCGTGTGGACCGCCGGCGTTTTCGATGATGTTTCCGCCGACGGTTGCCAGGCGGGCCGACACCGGGTCGGGCGAGAACACCAGCCCGTGCGGGGCGAGTTGCTGCTGCAGGTCGGAATTGATCACACCGGGTTGCACGCGAGCGGTGCGCGCTTCCGGATCGATCTCCAGGACCTGGTTCAATCGGGTCAAATCGATCATCACCAGGTCCGGCCCGGCCATCATGCCCGCACTGCAGTTCGATGCCCCACCTCGGGTGACCAGCGAGACGTGGTGATCGGCAGCCACGCGCACGATGGCGACCACCTCGTCGCGCGTGCGGGGGCGCAGCAGCAGCCCCGGTTTCTCACCGAAACCCCAATAGTCCTTGCCGCTTTCAGACAGCGCAGCGGAATCGGTGATGACCTCATCGGGGCTGCTGAGCGCGGCGGTGAACGCCTCGACGATAGCGCTGTCCATGAGAGTTCTCCTTAGTGGAAAAGCATTGCCGGTAAAGCGACTTAGCCGCCGAACCCGAGCGGAACCGGAGTCGTGCGTGCGTTGATGAGGGTGGGGCGGCTGCGGTCGGCGATCCCAGCTTTGACCAGCTCGGTGACCTCGTCGGTGCTGTGTGCTTCGTGCGCGTCGACGCCGTAGCTGGCCGCGGTCGCCACGACGTTGAGTCCAGGTATGTCGAGTCCTGGAACGTCCGGGGTCTTCTCCCAGACGCCGAATTGCTTGACCACGCCGTATTCGGCGTTGGAAGCCACCACGATGGTGACCGGTATCTCGTAGCGCGCCGCGGTCCACAGTGCGGTGATCGCGTAATGCATTGACCCGTCTCCCATCAACGCGACGACGGGGCGATCCGGCGCCGCCACTTGCGCACCGACGGCGGCCGGGAGGCCCCAGCCCAGGCCGCCGCCGGCCGCGGACAGGTGCGAGAACTGCCGACTCGGCCGGATGCTGTGGGTGAGGGCGACCTCGTTGCTGCCGGCTTCGCTGACCCATAAGGCGTCCGCCGTTCCGGCTCGGCTCACCGCCGCCCACAGGGCCTCGGGCTTCAGCGGCACCTGTCCGAATTCAACTTCTGGGGCCGGGTCGCGGGGCGCCGGGGCGGGCCGTTGTGTCGGTTCTGCGGCGGCCAGCAATGCCTGGGCGGCACTGCGCACATCGGCGACGATCGCGTCACCGATCGGGGCGCGGGCCGCCTCGTCGGGATCGTTGGTGATGTGGATTAGATGTGCGCCCTCCGGCAGGTAGGGCCCGGGCACCAACGGGTAGTACCGAAACACCGGTGTCCCGATCGCCAGCAGCAGATCGTGGCCGGCAAGGATCTGCGAGATCCAGCCGGCACCGGGCGGCAGCGCACCGTGATATAGCGGGTGGTTCTCGGGGAAGCCGTTCCACCCGGTCAGTGGGGCGGTGTAGACGCTTGATTGGGTACGTTCGGCCAGTCCGACCACCGCGTCCCACGCGTCGTAGCGTTCGACATCTCCGCCGACGATCAACGCCGGAGATTTGGCCTGCGCCAGTCGTGTACAGATCTGCTCGGCCAGATCCGGCGGGAACCCGTTCGCATGCGTGACGGTGCGCTCGCGCACCACTGCGGTTTCCGCGGCCTGGGCGTCAGTGAGCTCGATCGGCATGTCATCCATCGGGAGCGAAACGAACACCGGTCCCATCGGCGGTGTGGTGGCCAAATGGATGGCGCGGGCGAGTACCGCCGGAGATTCACTTGCGATCGCGGGCTCGGCTGCCCATTTCACGAATGGCTTTGCGATGGTGGTCGGATCGTGATTGGTCAGCAGGCAGTACTGGTTCTGCATGTTGCGGCGCTGGTTTCCCGCCGTCACGATCAGCGGGGTCTTGTTGACGTAGGCGTTGTACAGCTGGCCCTGCGCGTTGCCCATGCCGGGAGCCGTGTGCAAATTGACCAAGGCAGGACGCTGAGTGATTTGCGCGTAGGCGTCGGCCATCCCGACTGGGATCATTTCCTGCAGGCCGAGGAAGTATCGGAAGTCGTTGGGAAAGTCTTCTAACAGAGCAAGTTCCGACGAGCCGGGATTGCCGAACCAGGTGGTCAGACCCTGGGCTCGGCACAGGTCGAGGATGGCGTTGCGGACGGTTGTCACGTGCTTACCCCACTTTCTATCGGCTACTTAGATGGACGGAG
>DASQRI010000135.1:0-5863 GCA_035642975.1 Mycobacterium sp. | reverse complement strand
CATCCTGCGCCGCTTCGGCCGGTCCGACTACCTCAAGGACATCTGCGAACAAGCCATCCGCGGCGAGGCGGTGCTGTGCATCGGTGCGTCCGAGGAGTCCGGGGGATCGGACTTGCAAATCGTGCAGACCGAAGTGCGTTCTGCGCGAGACGGATTCGAGGTCCGCGGGGTCAAAAAGTTTGTGTCGCTGTCTCCGGTGGCCGACCACATCATGGTGGTCGCGCGTGGCGTGGACCACGGCGACAACACCCGGCACGGCAATGTGTTGGTGATCGCCGTCCCGACGTCGCAGACCGATGTACAGATTCCGTACCGCAAAGTCGGCGCCGGGCCGCTGGACACCGCGGCGGTACACATCGACACCTGGGTACCCGCGGATGCGCTGATCGCCCGTCCCGGAACGGGTTTGGCCGCGATCTCCTGGGGGCTGGCCCACGAGCGGATGTCGATCGCCGGTCAGGTCGCCGCCGGGTGTCAGCGGGCGCTCGGCATCACCCACGCCCGGATGATGGATCGCAGGCAGTTCGGTGCGACCCTGTTCGAACACCAGGCGCTGCGGCTCCGCATCGCCGACCTGCAGGCCCGCGTCGACCTGCTTCGCCACGGGCTCAACGGGATCGCCGCCGAGGGGCGTCTGGATTTGCGAGCGGCGGCGGCCGTGAAGGTCTCTGCTGCAAGGCTAGGCGAAGAAGTGCTGTCGGAGTGCATGCACATCTTCGGCGGCGCGGGTTATCTGGTGGACGAGACGCCGATCGGTCGGTGGTGGCGGGACATGAAGCTGGCCCGGGTCGGCGGTGGCACCGACGAGGTGCTGTGGGAACTGGTGGCCGCGGCGATGAAGCCCGACTACGACGGCTACCACGAGCTGATCGGCGACCAGCCGCGCTAGCGGGCGTCGGGGACGTCGGCGGGAGTGCGGGGCAACGCGTACAGCGCCATCCGCCGGTTGCTCATGTCGTGCTCGCCGAGGAAGGTGCATCCGGCATACTCGCACAGCCGTCGCGCCGAGGTGTTGCGGTGGTCAGGATCGAACATGATTCGGCGACAACGGGATTCGACCTCGAAGACGCTGGCGACGATGCGCGGCAGCAGGAACGGGCCAAGGCCCTTGTTGACGACCGTGAGCTCGGCGATGGCCGCGTGCAGGCCGACGTCGTAGGGATCGGCGTGATACCGGGTAGCGATGGAATCCTTTGCGGCGCGGTACACCTCGACGTAGCCACCATCCTGGCCGTGCATGCTGCCGACGAACGGGCGGGAGTAGCTGCCGCCGAGCTGGGCGCGCAGATACTCGCGCCACCGTGACACCGGCCACGCCGATTCCCATGCTTCGGCCAAGTGCGGCATATTCATCCACTGCGAGATCATCTCGGCGTCGGCCTCAGGATCGACCAGACGCAGCGCGTAGGGCTCGGTCAGCACCGGCGTCGGCGGCGGCGGCGCCGCGCGGACATCGTCGCTGAGTCCCTCGGTGAGCTCCCGCGGCAGGATCGAAACCGCTTCACTCATCGACCGGCGCTCATCGACCCTGGCCCGGCGGGCCGGCGAAGGCCTGCGCGATCTGCAGCCAGCGTCGGGCATCGTCGCCGTCGGCGCCGACGTCGACATCGCGCTGCGCACGTCGCTGGGTGACCAGAAAACAGAAGTCCTCGGCGGTGCCGGTGACGCGCTGCGCCGCGTCGGCGGGCCCCCACGTCCAGCTGCCGCCGTCGGGGGCTTTGAGCTCGACGCGAAACGACTCGGCGGGAGCGGGCAGCCCGTTGACGGCGAAGGCATAGTCACGGGCGCGTACCCCGATGTGCGCGATGGAACGCAGCCGTGCGGTGGCCGGGCGGGTGACGCCGAGGGTGTCGGCGACGTCGAGTCCGTGCGCCCAGGTCTCCATCAGTCGCGCGGTCGCCATCGACGCGGCACTCATCGGCGGCCCGAACCACGGCAGTTTGCGACCGTCGGGAACCGTCAGCAGCGCGTCGTGCAGTCGCTTGCGGGTCTGCCGCCAGTCGGCGAGCAACTCGGCCGGTGCAGTGGCGGCGAGTTCGTCGGCCGCCGCGTCGACGAAGCCGCTCGGGTTGGCCGCAGCCGGTTCGAGCAGTTCGGCGAAGGCCGCCTCGTCGGTGACCGCGAGCAGCGCGCCGCGGTCGGTCCACAGCAGATGCCCGATCTGGTGGGCGATGGTCC
Source organism: Mycobacterium sp. (assembly GCA_035642975.1). Taxonomy (GTDB): domain Bacteria; phylum Actinomycetota; class Actinomycetes; order Mycobacteriales; family Mycobacteriaceae; genus Mycobacterium. The sequence continues at coordinate 3,685 of DASQRI010000135.1, read as the reverse complement.
ACCGCGCGGCGGGCGTCGGCGCGGCCCAGCGATCGGCGGGGAGCGGCGCCACCAGAGCATCCAGCTCGTCGCTTTCGGCGCGCAGGTCGGCGACGATCTGCTCAAGGTCGGCCATTTTTGTACCTTAGCGATTCGCGGCCGGCCGCCCGCCGCGCCCGACCACACTGTGAACGGCGAGCCCGCACAGATACAGCACGGAGCCGGCCAACACCAGTGCGGGCGAGTGGCCATCGACCGGAATGACGGTCGCCGCCACGGTGATCGCGCCGATGAACGCCACCCAGAACAACGAATCCTGCACCGCGAACACGTGCCCGCGCAACGCGTCGTCCACATCGATCTGAATGGCGGTGTCGGCGCACAGCTTGACCACTTGGCCGGCGCCGCCCAGCAGGAAGCCGCATGCCACCAGCACCGGCAATTGCAGGCCGACCCCGGTGATCTCGATGGCCGCCGCGATCGCCAACGTGCCGTTGGCCGTGGCGTAGCGGCCCCAGCGGCGCACCGCTGGCGGCGTGACCAGATTGGCCAGAAACGACCCGGCGCCGGCCGCAGCGACGAACAGCATCGCGTTGCCCAACGCGGAGGCCGATGTTGCGTCGCCGCGGCGCACCAGCAGAAGTACCAGCAGCGAATTGATACCGAACACCATCCGATGTGCCGCCAAACCGGACAGCGTGGCGGCGACGGTGGGACGGTCCAGCACGGTGCGCAAGCCGTGCAGCCAGCCGGTGACCACCGCGTAGACAACCGATCCGTGAATCGCCCGCTGGGTGTCGTCGGGCCCCAGCACGTGCGCATCGAAGCGCAGCGACAGCAGCAGGGAGATCAGCATCGGGATGGTGACCAGGAGGATGACCGACGCGGCCCCGCGGTCACCGGAGCCGACGAACGTTCGGGGCACCATCATGAAGTTGGCGCCGAGGAACGCCGCGACCGCGCCGGTCGCCGACGCGATCGAGTTCATCGTGACGACCTGGTCGCGGGGCACCACATGAGGCAGGGCGGCCGACAAGCCGGACGAGACGAACCGGGCGAGGCCGTTGACGACCAACGCGCCGCACAGCACGAGAAAGTTGCGGGCTCCGGCGGCCAGGCAGATGCCCACCACGGTGACTGACACCAGCCGGCCCACGTTGGCAGCGATCAGCACCAGCCGACGGTCCCAGCGGTCCATCAACGCGCCGGCGAACGGACCCAGCAGCGAGTAGGGCAGAAACAACACCGCGAAGGCCCCGGCGATCGCCAGCGGGCGGGTGGCCCGCTCGGGGTTGAACAGCAGCGCGCCGGCCAGACCGGCCTGGAACAGGCCGTCGCCGAACTGGCTTGCCAGGCGCAGTTCCAGCAGCCGCCAGAAGTCGGGCAAACCCCGCACCGAGCGCCAGACAGCGACGGATGCGCGCGGATGAGTCACGGAACCTACTTCCCGGTGAGGCCCGGCAATCGCGGACCCGACGTCGGGCCCTTGTTAACAACAGTACAAATTCTCGCCGAGCGTCCTTCGGCTTCACCACAGTGACCCGGCGCGGATGCCATGATGGAAGTGTGGCGCAGCCCGAAGACCCGGAGGACTATGTTGCCCCCGCCGCACACCGAGTGCGAGCGGGCACTTTGCTTCTGGCTAACACTGATCTGCTCGAGCCGACTTTCCGCCGCAGCGTGATCTACATCGTCGAGCACAACGACGGCGGGACGCTGGGAGTGGTGCTCAATCGCCCCAGCGAGACCGCGGTCTACAACGTCCTGCCGCAATGGGTCAAGCTGGCGGCCAAACCAAAGACGATGTTCATCGGCGGACCGGTGAAACGTGATGCGGCGTTGTGCCTGGCCGTCCTTCGGGTCGGCGCGGATCCCGAAGGCGTGCCCGGCCTGCGCCACGTGGCCGGCCGGATGGTGATGGTCGATCTCGACGCCGACCCCGACTCGATCGCCCCGCTGGTGGAAGGCGTGCGGATCTACGCCGGATATTCCGGTTGGACGATCGGCCAGCTAGAGGGCGAGATCGAGCGCGACGACTGGATTGTGCTGTCGGCGTTGCCATCTGACGTTCTGGTTCAGCCACGGATGGATCTGTGGGGCCGGGTGCTACGACGTCAGCCGCAGCCGTTGGCGCTGTTGGCGACTCATCCGATCGACATCAGCCGCAACTAGCCGGGCGGCGTCGTCGCGGGCAGCGTCGTGTCGGGCGGCGTCGCTTCGCGGGAGAGCCTGCTGGCGATCACCGAGCACACCACCAGCTGGATCTGGTGAAAGATCATCAGCGGCAACATGATCACTCCGACGGTGGCGGCCGGGAAGAACACCAGCGCCATCGGAAGGCCGGAGGCCAAGCTCTTTTTCGAGCCGCAGAACAACAGCACGATCGCGTCGCCGCGGTCGAGTTCGACCAATCGACCCATCAGCCGGGTGAATACCAGCACCGCCATCAACAGCGCGGTGTCGACCACCGCGACCGCGACCAGTTGCCACGGATCCACGCTGCGCCAGATGTGTTCCACTACGCCCATCGAGAACGCGGTGTAGACGATCAGCAGGATCGACCCGCGGTCGACGGCCTTGGTCAACATCGCGTGCCGGGCGATCCAGTCGGCGATCCACGGCCGCAGCAGTTGACCCAGCGCGAACGGCAACAGCAGCTGCAGCACGACGTCGCGGATGGCGGCCGCGTCCATCCGGGCCGCGCCGCTGGTATTCATCAGCAGCACAACGAGCAGCGGAGTCAGCGCCACCCCGACGATGTTGGACACCGATGCGCTGACGAGCGCAGCCGAGACGTTGCCCCGCGCAATCGATGTGAACGCGATCGAGGACTGCACGGTCGACGGGACCAGACACAAGAACAGCAGCCCGTTGTACAGGTCGATGCTGAGCAGCCACGGCACCAGGCCGCGCGCGGCCAGGCCGAGCACCGGAAAGACCACGAACGTGGTGGCCAGCACCAGCAGATGCAGCCGCCACCGCTGGATGCCCTGCCAGGCCTGCTGCGGCGACAGCCGGGCGCCGTAGAGCCAAAACAGCAAGGCGATCACGACTTTGGCGGCGATCGACATCGCATCGGCGGCGGCGCCGCGGGCCGGCAGCAGCGCCGCGACGGCCACCGTCGCCGCCATCGCCAACAGGAAGGTGTCGATCGGCAGCGCCGAGAGTCGCTTCAGCACGACGGTCGGTGTGCAGCGCTCAACGGCAGGCGAGCGTGCAGGCGGCGCAGTTACCGCCGCAGTTGCCGGGGGCCGCTTCGCGGCGCAGCGCGTACCGGGCCGTCTGCCACGATCCGACGGCCACCGTTCCCACGGCGCCGACGACGCACACGCCCAGGCACACCCCGACGACGCGCAGCGTCGCGTCTTGCGGTGCCGCAAGTGCCACCGCCCCGCCGGCGGCCAGCATCACCGCGGCCGCCAGCTGCGGTGGCGCCACTGAGCGCATCACCACGCCGGTGGTGTCAGCGGGCCGTGCCAACGACCGCAATCCGAGCACGGCCATGGCAATCGCCGCGCACACGCACAGCACTCCCGCGATGAGCATGGGGACACCATACGAGGAGTCCCGCCGGCTGTCGCGCCGGGTCGGCTAGTGCGCGAGGGCCTGCGGCGGAGCGACGACGGCCGGCGCCGGCGCCGGCGCTGGCGCCGGTGCGGACGCGGCCGGGGGCGCCGGTGGGTTGGACCCCGGCGGACCGACCCGG
>DASQRI010000134.1:0-14764 GCA_035642975.1 Mycobacterium sp. | reverse complement strand
CTAGTCCGCAGATTGATGCCGTGCGCCAGGTAGATCACCACATACAAGATCGCCGCCGAGGCCACCAGTGCCACCGGGACGGCCGGCGCACCCTCACGAAGGGCAGGCAGCAAGAACACCACCAGTACCCCGAAGGCCACCAGGATGCCCACCAGCGCCAGCAATCCGCGCCAGCGAGCCACCGCGACGATCACCACCGCGAACGCGAGTGCCAGTGCGACCAGCGGCCAACCGCGTGCGTAATCGTAGAAGGCGTAAGTGGTGGTGCCTTGCTCGTCGATTTGTCGGACGATCCTGATGTGCTCTCCCGCCGCGAGTTGGGGCTGACCGGGACCGGGCGTGAACTCCAACAAGGTGTTAGCCCCGGTGTTCGGACCCGAATCGATGGCGACCAGGCTCTGCACACACTGGCCACTACCCGGGCTCCCGGGCAGTGGTGCTGAGGTGAACACTTGACCCGCGGATCGGCTGCCGCAATCGCCCAGACCGCTAGACGCCACGTGCCCGCTCTCGGTGGTCACCGCGCCACCCGAAGCGTTCTGGAACGGCATGGGGATGTCGACTTTCTGCTGGCTCGGCCACAACGACGCCGCGACAGCTATCACGGCCACCCCGATGGCGGCCAGCATCCCTACGACGATCCGGGCGGCCAGCGGAGTTACCGGGGCAGATGTCGGCGCGGTGTGTGTATGGAGGTGCGAGTGAGCCACTGCCACAGCGTAGGTAGTTCATGCCCCGCTTGCGCCGGGCCGGCCCTGGGTGTGTGCTTCGGGCTGACACCGTGGTTGACAGGGGCACCCGTGAGAGACTTGCCGCCATGGGAAACGCGGCTGCCACGCTGGTGCTGCTCCGGCACGGCGAGAGCGAATGGAACGCAAGCAACCAGTTCACCGGCTGGGTCGACGTCGACCTGACCGAGAAAGGTCGCCGCGAGGCGGTGCGCGGCGGCGAGTTGATCGCCGAGCACAACCTGCTGCCCGACGTGCTCTACACCTCGTTGTTGCGGCGGGCCATCACGACCGCGCACCTGGCGCTGGACACCGCCGACCGGCTGTGGCTCCCGGTGCGGCGCAGCTGGCGGCTCAACGAACGCCATTACGGCGCGCTGCAGGGACTGGACAAGGCCGAGATCAGGGACCGCTACGGCGAGGAGCAGTTCATGACCTGGCGGCGCAGCTATGACACCCCGCCACCGCCGATCGAGAAGGGCAGCAAGTTCAGCCAAGACGCTGACCCCCGCTACGTCGACATCGGCGGCGGCCCGCTGACCGAATGCCTGGCCGACGTGGTGGCCCGGTTCTTGCCGTACTTCACCGACGTCATCGTGCCCGTTCTGCGGGTCGGCAAGACGGTGCTGATCGTCGCACACGGTAATTCGCTGCGCGCGCTGGTGAAGTACCTGGACGGCATGTCCGACGAGGACGTCGTTGCGCTGAACATCCCGACCGGCATTCCGCTGCGCTACGACTTGGACGCCGATATGCGACCATTGGTGAGCGGCGGCAGCTATCTCGATCCCGAAGCCGCGGCTGCCGGCGCGGCAGCAGTGGCCAGCCAGGGCGCGAAATAGGCGCTCGCGCGCAGCAACTAGGCGAACGCGACGTGAACGCCCGCCGAACACCTGTGTTGTGGCGTGTGACATGTCCGATTTTGGCCTTGCGCTGCTGGGTTGGCGTTCACCGTGTTTGTAGGATTTTCATGTGACCGTGTTCTCGGCCCTGTCACTGGCCGGGGTGTTGTTCGTCGCTGCATTGGCCGTCGGTGTCACCGCCGGCGCACGGCTGGCGCCGCGGACCCTGGAGCGACGCCAGCGGGTGGCCGTCGAAGCGGCCGGGATCACCGTCGCGCAGATGTTGGAGCGCATCGTTGCGCTGATGCCGCTGGGGACCGCCGTGGTGGACCGTCACCGCGATGTGGTCTATCACAACGGGCGGGCCAAGGAGCTGGGCCTAGTGCGCGAGCGACAGCTCGACAACGAGGCTTGGAAGGCGGCGCGCAAGGCCCTGAGCGACGGCGCCGACGTCGAGTTCGACCTGCTGCCGGGCAAGCGGTTGGTGCCCGGACGTTCGGGTCTGTCGGTGCACGGGCAGGCACGGCTGCTCAGTGAGGAGGACCGCCGCTTCGCCGTGGTCTTCGTCTACGACCACTCTGAATACGCGCGGATGGAAGCGACCCGACGCGACTTCGTCGCCAACGTCAGCCATGAGCTCAAGACGCCGGTCGGCGCGATGTCGGTGCTCGCCGAGGCGCTGCTGGCCTCTGCGGATGACCCTGAGACGGTTCGGCGGTTCGGTGAGAAGGTGCTCGTCGAGGCCACCCGGCTGGGAGACATGGTCAGTGAGCTGATCGAGCTGTCCCGGCTGCAGGGCGCTGAGCGGTTGCCGGACATGGGCGCCGTTGACGTGGATTCCGTTGTCTCCGAGGCGATTTCACGTCACAAGGTGCCCGCCGACAACGCCGACATCACGGTCCGCACAGACGAACCCAGTGGCTTGCGGATGCTGGGCGAACAGGCCTTGCTGGTCACCGCGCTGGCCAACTTGGTGTCCAACGCGATCGCCTACTCGCCGCGCGGCTCGCTGGTGTCGATCAGCCGTCGTAGCCGCGGCGACAACATCGAGATCGCCGTCACCGACCGCGGCATCGGGATTGCGCGCAAAGACCAGGAGCGCGTCTTCGAGCGATTCTTCCGCGCCGACAAGGCGCGCTCGCGGGCCACCGGCGGCACCGGGCTCGGACTTGCCATCGTCAAGCACGTCGCGGCCAACCACAACGGCAGCATCGGGTTGTGGAGCCAGCTGGGTACCGGGTCGACGTTCACGCTGTCCATCCCGGCCTTTGACGTCGAGTGCGAATCAACCGAGCAGCCGTCCGAGCGTGAAATCCGGCCGATGAAGCCCTACCCAGAGCCCCAACGAGAGGAAGAACTACACCGATGACCCGTCTGCTTACCGTGGAGGAATCGCGCTGATGACCCGTGCCGGTGACGATGCAGAGCGCAGCGATGAGGAGGAACGGCACTGATGATCCCTGCCGGTGACGATGCAGAGCGCAGCGATGAGGAGGAACGGCACTAATGACCAGTGTGCTGATCGTGGAGGATGAAGAATCGCTGGCTGATCCGCTGGCGTTTCTGCTCCGCAAGGAGGGCTTTGAGGCCACTGTGGTGACCGACGGCCCGTCCGCGTTGGCCGAGTTCGACCGGGCCGGCGCCGATATCGTCCTGCTCGACCTGATGCTGCCCGGAATGTCCGGCACCGATGTGTGCAAGCAGCTGCGGTCGCGTTCCAGTGTGCCGGTGATCATGGTGACGGCGCGTGACAGCGAGATCGACAAGGTCGTAGGCCTGGAGCTGGGCGCCGACGACTATGTCACCAAGCCGTATTCGGCGCGTGAGCTGATCGCCCGGATCCGGGCGGTGCTGCGCCGCGGCGGCGACGACGACTCGGAGATCACCGACGGGGTGCTGGAATCCGGCCCGGTGCGAATGGATGTCGAGCGCCACGTCGTCTCGGTCAATGGTGAGCCGATCACGTTGCCGCTCAAAGAATTCGACCTACTCGAGTACCTCATGCGCAACAGCGGTCGAGTGCTTACCCGTGGGCAGCTGATCGACCGGGTGTGGGGTGCCGACTACGTCGGCGACACCAAAACCCTTGACGTGCACGTCAAGCGGTTGCGGTCCAAGATCGAGGCCGACCCGGCCAACCCGATCCACCTGGTGACGGTGCGCGGCCTGGGCTACAAGCTGGACGGCTGACGCAGCGCAGCGCGCTATTCGGCCGCCCGCGTTGCCGGATGTACCGCGACGAGTCCTAATGCGCTGCGCCGCTTGCACATTGCGGCCAGCTCGGCGTAGGCCTTCTCGCCGAGCAGCTCGGTGAGTTCGGCGGCCATGCTGACCCATACCTGCTGTGCGCCGACATGGGCGGCCGGATCGCCGGTGCAGTACCAATGCAAGTCGGCGCCCCCGGAGCCCCAGCCGCGGCGGTCGTACTCGGTGACGGTGGTCTTGAGGATCTCCGTGCCGTCCGGGCGGGTCACCCATTCCTGGCTGCGGCGGATCGGCAGCTGCCAGCAGACGTCGGGCTTCATCGTCAGCGGCGGCACGCCGAGTTGCAGCGCTTTGGTGTGCAGCGCGCAGCCCTGGCCGGCGTGGAACCCGGGCCTGTTCAAAAAGATGCATGCGCCCCTGTATTTGCGGGTGCGGAACTGCTGTTCTCCCTCGTGCTCGTCGAGTTCGAGGTAACCCTTGCGACCCAAGCCCTTTTCGCGGAACTGCCAGTCCGCGTCCGTGAGCTTGGACACCGCGTCGTCCAGCCGGGCCCGGTCGTCGTCGTCGGACAAAAACGCCCCGTGCGAGCAACATCCGTCGTCGGGACGGTCCTCGACGGTGCCCTGGCAGGCCGGCGTGCCGAACACGCACGTCCAGCGGGACAGCAGCCAGGTCAGGTCCGCGGCAATCAGATGCTCGGGATTGTCGGGATCGTAGAACTCCACCCATTCGCGCGCGAAGTCCAATTCGACTTCACCGGGATGGTTTGGCTGTGAACTTGCCACAGTTTTAACGGTAGACCAATCCTTGGCCAGGCGGCTCACCCGTAAGGTTGTGTCTCGTGCGATTAGGAGTGCTCGACGTCGGCAGCAACACGGTCAATCTGCTAGTGGTGGACGCCCGCCGCGGCGGGCACCCGACGCCGATGAGCTCGACCAAGGCCACCCTGCGGCTAGCCGAGTCGATCGACAATTCCGGCAAGATCACCCGCCGGGGCGCCGACAAGCTGGTCGAAACGATCGACGAGTTCGAAAAAATCGCGGACAGCTCGGGGTGTTCCGAACTGATGGCGTTCGCCACCTCGGCGGTCCGCGACGCCAAGAACTCCGAGGACGTGCTGTCGCGGGTCCGCAAGGAGACCGGTGTCGAGCTGCAGGTGCTGCGCGGCGTCGACGAGTCGCGGTTGACCTTCCTGGCGGTTCGTCGCTGGTATGGATGGAGCGCGGGCCGGATCATCAACCTCGACATCGGAGGCGGCTCGCTGGAGCTGTCCAACGGCGTCGACGAGGAACCCGAGGTCGCGCTGTCGCTGCCGTTGGGTGCCGGGCGGCTCACCCGCGAATGGCTGAACGACGATCCCCCCGGCCGTCGCCGGGTGGGGATGCTGCGCGACTGGCTGGACGCCGAGATGGCCGACGCCAGCGGCGAAATGCTCGACGCCGGCAGCCCCGACCTTGCGGTCGCGACGTCGAAGACGTTCCGATCGCTGGCCCGGCTCACCGGGGCGGCGCCGTCGGCGGCGGGGCCGCGCGTCAAGCGCACACTGACGGCCAATGGCCTCAGACAACTCATATCTTTCATATCTAGGATGACGACCGCTGACCGTGCCGAATTGGAAGGGGTGAGCGCCGAGCGAGCGCCGCAAATCGTGGCGGGAGCTTTGGTCGCAGAGGCGAGTATGCGAGCGCTGTCAATTGAAACGGTGGACATCTGCCCGTGGGCGCTACGGGAAGGCCTCATTTTGCGCAAACTCGATAGCGAAGCCGACGGAACCGCCTTCGTAGAGACTTCGGTGCGGGATGCTGGTAGTCGGCGAGTCAAGCGGAATGGCGACAAGAGATGACCGGACCAAACGACACCACCCGACCCATCTCGGTCGCCGAGTTGTTGGCCAAGAACGGGACGCTTGGCGCCCCGGTTCCCGGCCGCCGTCGGCGTCGCCGTGGCAACTCCGACGCGGTCACCGTCGCCGAATTGACGGGTGAGATCCCCATCATCGACGCGGACATCGCACCCGACACGACCGACCATCCGGGCCCCGGATCGCATGCCCACCGCGCCAACGGGACCGCCCGGGCCGAGGAGGCGGTTTCCGACGAACCCGCCGAGAAGTCGTCGTACTGGTCTGAGCCCGAGCCGCGCTGGCCGGAATCCGCGCCGCCGCGACCGCGTGAGACGGGGCCCGAACCCCGCGGATCGCGTCCCGAGCGCAGCTCCTATCCGCGTCCGGTGCGCAACAACGTCCGGGTCGAGGCGAGCCGGGCCGACGACCGCGACGACAAGCCCGCGGACCGATCCGGCGCCGAAGGCATGAACCCCGATCCGCTGGAGGACTACGCGGGGATGTCGGTCGACGTGATGGACACCGACGTGCGAGACCTCGAACTGGCGAATGAGGACTCCGCCTACGTGCGTTCCTACCTGCGGTCAACCACCGGTGGGTCGCCCGGCAAAGGTGCCGCCAATGGCGTCGAACGGCGTGCCGACGCGGCTTTCGGCGACGTCGCCGACGAGGAGGACTACCCCGACGATCTGCACGACGGCGCCGAGGATCCGCACACCTGGTCGCGCGCCGAAACCATGCGGTTCGGCGGAATGGTTGTGCTGCAATCGATTCTGGCTGTCGCGTTCGGCGCCGGGCTGTTCATCGCGTTCGACCAGCTGTGGCGGTGGAACAACATCGTGGCACTGGTGCTCTCGGTGCTGGTCATCCTCGGCCTGGTGGTCGGTGTGCGGGTGGTTCGCAAAACCGAGGACATCGGCAGCACGTTGATCGCGGTGGCGGTGGGGGCACTGGTCACCCTGGGGCCGTTGGCGTTGTTGCAATCCGGCTAAGCGCTCAGCAGAATCCACGTGCGCCCAGCCATCAAGGTCGGTCTGTCGACGGCCTCGGTCTATCCGATGAGGACGGAGGCCGCTTTCGAGTACGCGGCCGACCTGGGCTACGACGGGGTCGAGCTAATGGTGTGGGGCGAATCGGTCAGCCAGGACATCGGCGCGGTGGCCAAGCTTTCGCGGCGCTACCGGATGCCGGTGCTGTCGGTGCACGCGCCCTGTCTGCTGATCTCGCAGCGGGTGTGGGGCGCCAACCCGATTGCCAAACTGGATCGCAGCGTGCGGGCCGCCGAAAAACTCGGCGCCCAAACCGTCGTCGTGCATCCACCGTTCCGCTGGCAACGGCGCTACGTCGAAGGCTTCAGCGAGCAGGTCGCGGAGTTGGAGGCATCCAGCGACGTGCTGGTCGCCGTGGAGAACATGTTCCCATTCCGGGCCGACCGGTTCTTTGGCGCCGGCCAGACGATGGAACGGATGCGCAGGCGCGGCGGTGGCCCCGGGGCGGGGATCTCGGCGTTCGCCCCGTCCCACGACCCGCTGGACGGCAACCACGCGCACTACACGCTGGACCTCTCCCACACCGCCACGGCCGGCACCGATGCGGTGGACATGGCGCAGCGGATGGGTTCGGGCCTGGTGCACCTGCACTTGTGCGACGGCAGCGGCCTGCCGGCCGACGAGCACCTGGCGCCGGGTCGGGGCACCCAACCGGTGGTCGAGGTGTGCGAGATGTTGGCCGGCGGCGACTTCGCCGGCCAGGTCGTTTTGGAGGTGTCCACGTCGTCCTCGCGTTCAGCTCATGAACGCGAGGCCATGTTGGCCGAGTCGCTGCAATTCGCCCGGGCGCACCTGCTGCGTTGACACCTAAGGAAAATTCGACAAGTTGACTGCGTTATTCACCACCGCGATGGCGCTTCGCGAAGTAGACGGCGACGCCGTCTACCGCATCTTCGAGGGCGAGCTGACCCAGCATTGGACCATCGGGCCCAAGGTGCACGGCGGGGCAATGGTTGCGTTGTGCGCCAATGCCGCCCGCACCGCCCACGGCGGACCCGTTGAGCCGGTGGCGGTTTCGGCCAGCTTCCTGTCGGCGCCCGATCCAGGTCCGATGCGACTGCTGACCTCGATGCGCAAACGCGGACGCCGGATCAGCGTGGTCGACGTGGAGCTGATCCAGGGCGATCGCGCCGCCGTGCACGCCGTGATCACGCTTGGCGAGCCTGAGCACCTGGTGCCGCCGCTGCTGTCGGCCAATCCGGCGGTAGGCCTGATGGACCCCGAACCGCCCGACGACATCGCGCCGATCGGTCCCGGCCACCGGTTGGCCGGGCTGGTGAACCTGGCCGAAGGCTGCGACGTGCGGCCGCTGGTCTCGACGCTGGCCCCCACCGACGGCAGGCCCCCGGTGATCCAGAACTGGGTGCGGCCGCGCGGGGTGGCGCCCGACGTGCTGTTCGCGCTGATGTGCGGGGACGTCTCGGCGCCGGTGAGTTTCGCCGTGAACCGCACCGGCTGGGCGCCGACCGTACAGCTCACCGCCTACCTGCGCGGGCTGCCGGCCGACGGCTGGTTGCGGGTGGTGTGCACCTGCATGCAGATCGGGCAAGACTGGTTCGACGAAGACCACACCGTCGTCGACAGCGCGGGCCGCATCGTCGTGCAAAGTCGCCAGTTGGCGATGGTGCCTGCGCCGTAGCCCTCGGCGCGCGACCCGCTGCCCGCGCCCTTGTCACGAAACCCTTAGGCGTCTGCCATGCTGAGCGACATGGCCAGAATCGCGATCGTCGGCGGGGGCAGCATGGGCGAAGCCCTGCTATCGGGCTTGCTGCGGGCCGGGCGCCAAGTCAAGGATCTGGTGGTCGCCGAGCGGATGCCCGACCGCGCCCGCTATCTCGCCGACACGTATTCGGTACTGGCGACGTCGCTGCCGGATGCGGTGGGAAACGCGACGTTCGTCATCATCGCGGTGAAACCTTCCGACGTCGGGTCGGTGGTCGGCGAGATCGCCAAGGTGGCCGCGGAGGCCGCGGACAACAGCCCCGATCAGGTGTTCATCACCGTCGCTGCGGGGGTCACCACGGAGTACCTGGAATCCAAGCTGCCGGCCGGGTCGCCGGTGGTCCGGGTGATGCCTAACGCGCCGGCGCTGGTGGGCGCCGGGATCAGCGCTATGGCCACGGGCCGTTTTGCGACCCCTGAGCAGCTCAAGGAGGTCGCCGCGCTGTTCGACTCGGTGGGCGCGGTGCTGACGGTAACTGAGGAACACCTGGATGCGGTGACGGCGGTCTCGGGTTCGGGTCCGGCCTATTTCTTTCTGATGGTCGAGGCGTTGGTGGACGCCGGCGTCGGGGTGGGGCTGAGTCGTTCGGTTTCCACCGAGCTGGTCGCGCAGACCATGGCCGGATCGGCGGCGTTGTTGCTGGACCGTATGGAACAGGACGCCGAGGCGAAGCGGGACCTGTCGCTGGACACCACTGCGGCGCGGCTACGGGCGGTCGTTACCTCGCCGGGCGGTACTACCGCGGCTGCGCTGCGGGAATTGGAAGGGCGCGGGTTGCGGGCGGCTGTGGACGAGGCCGTTCGGGCCGCAAAAACCCGTTCTGAGCAGCTAAGAATTACATCTGAGTAATTTATAGAATTTTATTTATTTGCCCCCACCCGTCGCAGTAACCCCACTAGTCCCGCTATTCTCCTTCTTGGTATGCACTTGTGGGTGCCAGCGGAGGGGAAGCCGCTGGGATTGCAGGAGCCTGACTGATTGGGTTGCGATGACGTCTATGAACGGGCCATCGGCACGGGACTCAGCTGGCGGTAAATCGGGACGAGACACAGGTTCCGCAGATGGCCAGCAGCCCCGAACGCAATTCCTGACGGTGGCCGAAGTGGCGGCGCTGATGCGGGTGAGCAAGATGACGGTCTACCGGCTGGTTCACAACGGTGAACTGCCTGCGGTCCGCGTCGGCCGATCCTTCCGCGTGCACGCAAAGGCCGTGCACGACATGTTGGAGACCTCCTACTTCGACGCCGGCTAGCGCTTTAGTGCGCTTGAGTGCGGCAATGCGGGACGTTTGCCGTCCCGAGGCACCCGGAAGACCCGGGTGCGCTTTTTCGTGCCTCCGTTAGCCGGTGAGGGCCGTGCCGGGCCCCGGCGTCGGCAACGGTTTTGGTGTTCGATACGCCCTGCCGGGTAGAGTGTCCGGGTTATTGCATGCACCCGGCCACGGCGGACTCGGGCCGCCACACAGATAGCGGAGTTATGGGTTCAGTAATCAAGAAGCGGCGCAAACGGATGTCGAAGAAGAAGCACCGTAAGCTGCTTCGCCGCACACGGGTGCAGCGCAGAAAACTCGGAAAGTAAGTAACTCCGCCAACCGCTGACGTGGCTTGCCGCCGATGCCGCGGTAGCACGAGGTCGCTAGGCTAACCAGGTGGAGTCGTCGGGGGGTCAGCCAGGTACCGGATCGGGCACCCGCACAACTGGCACCGGCACCGATAGTGTTCATTATCCGAAAGTTGTGCTGGTCACCGGTGCGTGCCGGTTCTTGGGTGGTTATCTGACAGCCCGACTGGCACAGAACCCGTTGATCAACCGGGTCATTGCGGTTGACGCGGTCGCGCCCAGCAAGGACATGCTGCGCCGGATGGGCCGCGCCGAATTTGTTCGCGCCGATATCCGCAACCCCTTTGTCGCCAAGGTGATTCGAAATGGCGATGTCGACACCGTGGTGCATGCGGCCGCGGCGTCGTTCGCGCCGCGGTCCGGAGGCGGCGCCGCGTTGAAGGAAATCAACGTGCTGGGCGCGATGCAGCTGTTCGCCGCCTGCCAAAAGGCGCCGTCGGTGCGTCGCGTCGTGCTGAAGTCCACCTCGGAGGTCTACGGATCCAGTCCGCACGATCCGGTGCTGTTCACCGAGGACAGCAGCAGCCGTCGTCCGTTCCGGGAGGGCTTTCCCAAGGACAGCCTGGACATCGAGGGTTATACGCGCGGACTCGGCCGGCGTCGGCCCGATATCGCGGTGACGATTCTGCGGCTGGCCAATATGATCGGTCCGGCGATGGAAACCACGCTGTCGCGATACCTGGCCGGGCCGCTGGTTCCGACGGTGCTCGGCCGCGACGCACGGCTGCAGCTGCTGCACGAGCAGGACGCGCTGGGCGCCTTGGAGCGCGCCGTGATGGCCGGCAAAGCCGGCACCTTCAACATCGGCGGCAGCGGCGTCATCATGCTGTCGCAGGCGATTCGGCGAGCCGGTCGAGTCTCACTGCCAGTCCCCGGATTCGGTCTGTGGGCGCTGGATTCATTGCGACGGGCCAACCGCTACACCGAGATCAGCCGTGAGCAACTCGACTACCTGAGCTACGGCCGGGTGATGGACACAACGCGGATGCGACAAGAGCTCGGATACCACCCCAAGTGGACGACTGCAGAGGCTTTTGACGATTACGTACGCGGCCGGGCTTTGACTCCCATTATCGATCCAGAGTGGGTACGCTCCATTGAAGGTCGAGCCGTGGCAGCAGCGCAGCGCTTTGGTGGTCGAACCAAAACCAAGTAAGGGTGGAGGAAGTTGACTTAATGGCGGGCGACTCGAAGGCAAAAGTCATTCCGCTGCACGGGAATTCAGGTCGTGCTGCGGCGCAGCGGCGTGCCGGACAACGCACGCAGGCGTCGCGTCAACATCCCTCGCTGCTCTCCGAACCCGGCACCCAGGCATCGGCCGAGCAGATCGCCGCCGTCGTCCGCGAAATCGATCACCACCGGCGCGCCGCGGGCGCCGGATCCGAGGCCGAACAGCCCAACAACGAGCTCGCGCAGAAAGTCAGCTCCATCGCCGATTTCCTGCGGCACCGGCTCACCGGCGACTACAGCGTCGACGAGTTCGGCTTCGATCCGCATTTCAACGAGGCGATCGTGCGGCCGCTGCTGCGGTTCTTCTTCAAGTCCTGGTTTCGCGTCGAGGTCAGCGGCATCGAGCACCTCCCCGACACCGGCGCCGCGCTGGTGGTGGCCAACCACGCCGGCGTGCTGCCGTTCGACGGGCTGATGGCCTCGATCGCGGTGCACGACGAGCACCCGGCGCACCGGGATCTGCGGCTGCTGGCCGCTGACATGGTGTTCGACCTGCCGATGGTCGGCGCGGCGGCCCGCAAGGCCGGCCACACCATGGCGTGCACTGCCGACGCCCACCGACTGCTGGCCGCCGGGGAACTGACTGCGGTGTTCCCCGAGGGTTACAAGGGCCTGGGCAAGCGCTTCAAGGACCGCTACAAGCTGCAGCGGTTCGGCCGCGGGGGCTTTGTGGCGGCGGCGCTGCGCACCAAAGCGCCGATCGTGCCGTGCTCGATCGTCGGCTCCGAGGAGATCTACCCGATGCTGGCCGACATCAGGCTGCTGGCCCGACTGTTCGGCTTGCCGTACTTCCCGATCACCCCGTTGTTCCCGCTGGCCGGACCGGCCGGGCTGGTGCCGCTGCCGTCGAAGTGGCACATCGCCTTCGGTGAGCCGATCCCCACGGCGCATTACGAGGGCGCCGACGCCGAGGATCCGATGGTCACCTTCGAGTTGACCGACCAGGTGCGCGAGACCATCCAGCAGACGCTCTACCAGCTGCTGGCTGGTCGCCGGAACATGTTCTTCGGCTAGAAGCCTGAGCTAGGCCGGCTTGACCAGGGTGAACTGGCACACGTCGCAGGCGCCCTCTCGAAACAGGTTGGCGCACCCCGTCAGGTATTTCATGTAGCGCTCGTAGACTTCTTCAGACTGGATCGCGATGGCCTCGTCCTTGCGAGACTCCAACGCCTCCGCCCAGAAATCCAGGGTCCGCGCGTAGTGGAGCCGCAAAGGTTGGATGCGTGCGACCTCGAAGCCGCCCTTGGTCGCGTGATCCTCGACGATGGCCACCGTCGGCAGCCGGCCGCCGGGGAAAATCTCGTTCATCATGAACAGGGCAAACCGCGCCCTCGTCATCGTGATCTTGATGCCACGGTCTTCCAATTCTTGTTCGGTCGGGACCACGATGGTGTGCAACATCATCGTTCCGCCGGCCGGCAGCGCATCCCACGCCATCTTGAAGAAGTCGTCGTAACGCTCGAAGCCGAAGTGCTCGAACGCGCCGATCGAGACGATGCGGTCGACAGGCTCGTGGAACTGCTCCCAGCCTTCCAGCAGCACCCGCTTGGACCGCGGAGTGTCCAGCGCGTCGAACGATTTCTGCACGTGCGCGGCCTGGTTTTTGCTCAGCGTCAAGCCGATCACGTTGACGTCGAACTTTTCGATCGCGCGGCGCATAGTGGCGCCCCAGCCGCAGCCGACGTCGAGCAGTGTCATCCCGGGCTCCAAGCCCAGCTTGCCCAGCGACAGGTCGACCTTGGCCAACTGGGCCTCTTCCAGCGTCATATCGTCGCGCTCGAAGTACGCGCAGCTGTAGGTGCGAGACGGATCGAGGAACAGCCCGTAGAAGTCGTCCGAGAGGTCGTAGTGCGACTGGACGTCGTCGAAGTGCGGCGTCAGATCGGTGCTCATTGGTGCGGATCCCCCTAAATGGTCCCGGCCGACACTAGGCCCCGGCTCGGATGGATGCAATTGCCGCGATCGTCGCGGCCGCGTCGACGTCCGGGTTTGACGACTCCCCGAGCATGGTGACGATGCTGGTGATCACCGGCTTCGCGTCGGCGTCGGTGACCTCGCTGCGGATCTCGGCGATCACCGTGCCGTGGGATTCGATGACCGAGTCTAGATAGGTGTCGAAATACAGCCGGTCACCGGCCATGATCGGCCGGTGGTACAGGAACTTCTGGTCGCGGTGCAACACCCGCGCGAGGTTGATCGGGATGTCGAACTTGGTGAAGACGTCCGACTGGACACGGCGCCCGGCAACCGCGAGGAACGTGAGCGAAGCCACAAGTCCGTCGTAACTGCCGTCGGCGGCAGACGCCTCCGCGTAATGCGACGGGTGGTCGTCTTTGACCGCGCGGGCGAACTCGCGGATCTTTTCGCGTCCGACGTCGAAGTAATCGGGGGACCGGTAGTGCGTTCCGATGAGTCCCTCGGTGCCTTCGGGAACTGCCATGCGCTGCTCTCCACTCTTATGGCGCTCAGCGGCGCAGCTTATCAGCGAGATTGCCGTCGAGACGCGACCGCAGCCAGCGCGCCGCCCGCCGCGCCTAAAGCCAGGGCCGACGGTACGCCGATCCGGGCGGCCTTGCGTGCGGTCCGGAAGTCGCGGATCTCCCAGCCGCGTTTGCGGGCCAGGTCACGCAGATGGCTGTCGGGGTTGACGGCGACGGCCGTCCCGACCAGGGACAGCAGCGGAACGTCGTTGAAGCTATCGGAGTAGGCGGTGCAGCGCTTGAGGTTGAGGCCCTCCCGGATGGCCAACGAGCGCACCGCGTGGGCCTTGCCGGGGCCGTGCAGGATGTCGCCCACCAGCCGGCCGGTGAAGATGCCGTCGACCGATTCGGCGACGGTGCCCAGCGCACCGGTCAGGCCGAGGCGGCGGGCGATGGTTATCGCGAGCTCGTAGGGCGTGGCCGTGACCAGCCAGACCTGCTGCCCCGCGTCGAGGTGCATCTGCGCCAGGTCGCGAGTGCCCTCCCAGATCTTCTCGGCGATGATCTCGTCGAAGATCTCCTCGCCCAATCTGGTCAGCTCATCGGTGGAGCGGCCTTCGATGAAAGCCAGCGCCTTGCGCCGGCCCGCGGAGACGTCGTTGCTGTTCTCCCGGCCGATGAGCTGAAACTTGGCCTGCGCGTAGACGAATCCCATGACGTCGCGATAGGTGAAGTACTTTCTTGCGGCCAGGCCGCGGCCGAAATGTATAAGCGACGAGCCCTGCACCAGCGTGTTGTCGACGTCGAAGAACGCCGCGGCGGTCAGGTCGACGGGCGGATACTCGGGGCCTGCGGCATCGCTCTGGACGTCCACCAGCGCGCGGTCGGCGCTGGCGTTGGCGGCCAGCTCCTCCAGTTCCAGTTCAGCTGGATCGGGACCTGCGTGCGGGCCGGGTTCTGCGCTATCCGGGCCGCCGGGGGAGCTCACGCTTAAACAGTATCCGCCCGTGGGGCGATCGGGTGGTCAGCGGAGACGGAGTGGTGGAGTGATGCTAGCTAGCGGGCCGATCCCCTCATAGGACGAACGGCTGCAATTTGTGGCCG
>DASQRI010000133.1:0-5093 GCA_035642975.1 Mycobacterium sp. | reverse complement strand
CGCCGCGGACGATGTGCGGCACGATCTGCTGCGGTGCCGTGCTAATCCCCCGGTGTTTCGTCGTCGCCCGAAAACGCTCGCAGGATCTCTGCGACGAGCTGATCTTGACCGACGATCCGCCGCAAGCGCTGTGCCAGTTATGCCACGGTTACTAACCGGCATTCGCAGGGCTACGCTTCAATAGTGGCGCTAACGATAGACACGGGCGCTGTGTCCAATGGACACACCCAAACCCATTTCCCCAGGTCGTTGACGGTACTTGCGGGGCACTCTCAGACACGGCGAACCTGTTTGACCAGTTCAAACGGCTAAAGTAGGAGATTATTTAGATGACCTACGACCTCATCATCCGCAACGGCACCATCGTCGACGGGCTGGGCGGTGAGCCCTATGTCGGTGACGTCGCCGTCCGCGACGGAGTCATCGCCGCCGTCGGCGCGGTCAACGGCGAAATCGCGAACCGGGAGATCGACGCGGCCGGGCTGCTGGTGACGCCGGGCTTCGTCGACCTGCACACCCACTACGACGGCCAGTCGATCTGGTCGGAGCGGCTCACGCCGTCGTCGGCGCACGGGGTGACGACCGTGGTGATGGGCAACTGCGGGGTCGGGTTCGCACCGTGCCGCCAAGAGGACCACGACGTGCTGGTCGACGTGATGGCCGGGGTCGAAGACATCCCCGGCGTCGTGATGACCGACGGCCTGCCGTGGACTTGGGAGACCTTTCCCGAATACCTGGACACCCTGGAGGCCGGCAAGCGCGACATCGACGTGGCCGCCTACCTCCCGCACTCCCCGCTGCGGGTCTACGTGATGGGCGAGCGCGGCGCCAACCGCGAGCCCGCCACACCCGAGGACTTGGCGAAGATGCGCGCGCTGGCCAAGGAGGCGATGGAAGTCGGGGCGCTGGGCTTCGCCTCGTCGCGGCTGACCATCCACAAGACCGAGAGCGGCTCGCCGATTCCGAGCTACGACGCCGCCCGCGAGGAGATCGAAGAGATCGCCCGGGGCGTGGTCGACGGCGGCGGTGGTCTGCTGCAGTTCGTGCCCGACATTCCGTCCGGCGGCTATCAGCCAGTGCTGCAAACGGTGTTCGACGTCGCCGAGGACGTCGGGCTGCCCGTCACCTTCACCCTCGTCGTCGGCAACGCCGGCGATCCGACCTGGCCGGACGCCATCACCATGGTCGAGAAGGCCAACGCGGCCGGCGGCGATATCACCGCGCAGCTCTTGCCAAGGCCCATCGGGCTGATCATCGGGCTGCAGCTGACCGCCAACCCGTTCGTGCTCTACCCGAGCTACCGCGAGATCGCCCACCTGCGGCTGGCCGAGCGGGTCGCGGAGATGCGCAAACCCGAGGTCCGGGCCCGCATCCTCGCCGACAAACCCGGTCACGGGCATCCGATCCTGTTCGTCACGCAGATGTGGGATTGGATCTTCCCCCTCACCGACAACCCCGACTACGAGCCGGACCCGGCGGACAGCATCGGCGCGCGGGCCCGCGCGAAGGGTGTGAACCCGATGGAAGAGGCCTACGACCGGCTGCTCGACGAAGACGGGCGCGCCATGCTGCTGGTCGCGACCAGCAACCTGGAGAACAACTCGCTGGACACCGTCGGCCGGCTACTGCACCGTGACGACGTCGTGCTCGGTCTCGGTGACGGCGGCGCGCACTACGGAATGATCTGTGACGCAAGCTATTCGACGTACTTCCTGGCGCACTGGGCGCGCGACCGCAAGTCCGGCCGGTTCGAGGTGACCGAAGCCGTGCGCCGCCTCACCTCGGTGCCGGCCCGCGTTG
This sequence comes from Mycobacterium sp., assembly GCA_035642975.1. GTDB lineage: Bacteria > Actinomycetota > Actinomycetes > Mycobacteriales > Mycobacteriaceae > Mycobacterium. The sequence goes on along the minus strand of DASQRI010000133.1, from coordinate 3,293 downwards.
CGGGGCTCGGCGACCGCGGCCGCATCGCTGTGGGCTACAAGGCCGACCTCAACGTCATCGACCACGCAGCGCTGAGGATCCACAAGCCGGTGATCACCCACGACCTGCCCGCCGGCGGGCGCCGGCTGGACCAGACCGCCGACGGCTACGTGGCGACCATCGTCTCCGGCGAGGTGATCGCCGAGAATGGCGTGCCCACCGATGCCCGCCCGGGCAAGCTGATCCGCGGCCGCCAGGCCGTGCCCGCCTAGGAATGCGCCGAAAACCGTTGCGTCCTCGCCCTAGCCGGCGAGGAACGAAGCCTTCTGCTGGCAACTCTTGCGGCCTGGCGTGACAACCGAGGGTCGACCGATGCCACTTCGCGGCAGATGTTCTGTCACCCCAACACTGTGCGCTTGCGACTGCGGCGACCGGAGAGCTTCACCGGCCGGCAAACTCACCGATCCACTGGCGCCCGCTGAGATCCTGCTCGCCCTCGAGTCCGTCGAGCAGACCTTCACCGGCTCAGAAGGCGCAACCTGATTCGTCCCTGAGCCGCGGGTACTGGGCGGCGAAGGACGGCACCCTCGATGTGGACCGGTGCAGTTATAACCGTCGAATACAGTGGCCAACTCCATCGACATCCGTCGACGCGGCAACCATGCTTTAAAAGCCCGACTGCACACGTTCCGATCTAAGCGAACAGACCCGAAAAGGAATCAGCGATGGCCGATGACAAGACCCCCGTCATGTTCGTCCACGGCATGTGGTTGCATCCCACAAGCTGGCAACTGTGGGCCGAACGATTCGCGGCGGCTGGCTACGAGCCCGTCGCCGCAGCTTGGCCCGGCGTGGCTGACACCGTCGCAGCCACCCGCGCCAATCCAGACGCACAAGCAGGAAACGGACTGGACGAAATCGCCGACCATCTAACGCAATTCGCCGCGACCCTGCACTCCAAACCAATTCTCATCGGTCACTCAGTCGGCGGCTTCCTCGTCGAGAGACTGCTCGGTGATGATGTCGGCCGGGCTGCGATCGCTATCTCTCCGGCTCAGATAAAGGGCGTCAAAGCAGTTGGACTCGGGCAGGCAAAGTCGTTGTTCTCGATCTTGAGCCACCCGGGCAACCGTCATAAGGCAGTGTCCTTAGTCCCCGAGCAGTTCAAAGCCAGCTTCGCCAATGCCCTGTCTCAGCAGGAGTCCGATGAACTCTACGAGAAGTGGACGACGCCCAGCCCTGCACGCACTCTGTTTCAACTCGCGCTCAGCGCGGTCGAGCCGCACTCCCCGGCTGCCGTCAAAACTGCGAATGAAGGGCGTGGGCCCTTGCTGCTAATGGCGGCCAAGCAGGACCGTACGGTTGATCAGGTTCTCGTCCACTCGGCATTCAAGCAGTACCGCAAATCAAGTGCTGTGACCGAGCTCATCGACTACGACGATCGCGGACATTCGCTGACCGTCGACAGCGGCGCCACCAAGCTGATCGATGACTCGCTGGCATGGCTGGAAAAACACCACCTGCACTGAATGTGGCAGATGTGACACCTGCTCGGCGCGCGCCGGTCCCTGCCTAGCCGGATAAGGCGTCGAAGAGTGCCGCCAGCTGGTCCGGCGTCACCGCCGTATTGCACCGGCCCCGCAGGTCGAGCAGCGGCTGCGCGATGTTCTTCAGCTCCAAAGCCTCGCCGGGGTGACCGAGGAAATACCCCCGCACCGACGACTTCGCGTCCGCCGGCGGCTGATTGACCGCGGCGGTCAGCACGTTGTTGGCGTCGGGGTGACCGTCGAGATATCCGCTTGCCCCGTTCAGCACTCCGCTGGCCGTCGCAGCCAGCCCGCTGGCCGTGCACGGGTCGGGCGCAGCGCCGGCCGTCGGCGCCGAGGCGATCACAGCGGCGGCGATTGCGCAGCCGGGAACCACGCCAAAGAATTTGCGCGGTAAGCGAATTGCGGATGTTCTCATTGCTGTCGTCCCTTCGTCCACGACGTTTCTAACCTTCAGTCAAGCAGCTGCGCAGCGAAACAAAAAACCCGGCCCCACGCGGGGACCGGGCTTTTTGTTGCCGAACGGACTTGAACTGATTGTCCGACTCCTCCTCGCGCTGCTACGCAGCGCGCATCGTCGTCGAACTAGAAGTCCATGCCGCCCATGCCACCGGTCGGGTCGCCGGCGGGAGCCGCGGCCTTCTCCGGCTTGTCGGCGACGACGGCCTCGGTGGTCAGGAACAGGCCCGCGATGGACGCCGCGTTCTGCAGCGCCGAACGGGTCACCTTGACCGGGTCGGCAACGCCGGCCTTCAGCAGGTCCTCGTACTCACCGGTCGCAGCGTTCAGGCCGGTGCCGGCCTTCGCGTTGCGAACCTTCTCGGCGACAACGCCGGGCTCCAGCCCGGAGTTGAAGGCGATCTGCTTCAGCGGAGCCTCCAGCGCCACGCGGACGATGTTGGCACCGGTCGCCTCGTCGCCCTTGAGCTTGAGCTCGTCCAGAGACGGGGCCGCCTGCAGCAGCGCCACGCCGCCACCGGCGACGATGCCCTCCTCGACGGCCGCCTTGGCGTTGCGCACGGCGTCCTCGATACGGTGCTTGCGCTCCTTGAGCTCCACCTCGGTGGCAGCTCCGGCCTTGATCACCGCAACACCGCCGGCCAGCTTGGCCAGGCGCTCCTGCAGCTTCTCGCGGTCGTAGTCGGAGTCGCTGTTCTCGATCTCGGCGCGGATCTGCGCGACCCGGCCGGCGATGGCGTCGGGGTCACCGGCGCCCTCGATGATCGTGGTCTCGTCCTTGGTGATGACGACCTTGCGGGCCTTGCCCAGCAGCGAGATGTCGGCGGTCTCGAGAGAGAGGCCGACCTCTTCGCTGACGACCTGACCACCGGTGAGGATGGCCATGTCCTGCAGCATCGCCTTGCGACGGTCACCGAAGCCGGGGGCCTTGACCGCCACCGACTTGAAGGTGCCGCGGATCTTGTTGACGACCAGGGTGGACAGCGCCTCGCCCTCGACGTCCTCGGCGATGATCAGCAGCGGCTTACCACCCTGGATGACCTTCTCCAGCAGCGGAAGCAGGTCCTTCACGGTCGACACCTTGGAGCTGACCAGCAGGATGTAGGGGTCCTCCAGGACGGCTTCCTGGCGCTCGGCGTCGGTGACGAAGTAGCCCGAGATGTAGCCCTTGTCGAACCGCATGCCCTCGGTGAGCTCGAGCTGCAGGCCGAAGGTGTTGGACTCCTCGACGGTGATGACACCCTCGTTGCCGACCTTGTCCATCGCCTCGGCGATTAGGTCGCCGATGGACGTGTCGCCCGCGGAAAT
>DASQRI010000132.1:0-5595 GCA_035642975.1 Mycobacterium sp. | reverse complement strand
ACCCGTTGACGTTGCCCGCCGGACAATTGCGCGGGCTTGCGGTCCAGCAGCTCGATCAGGTCGAGTATCTTCGCGGTCTCCTCGACCTTCTTGGCGATCTCCGCCTTCTTCATCTTCGCCAAGGTGAGCGGGAACGCGATGTTCTGGCGCACCGTCATGTGCGGATAGAGCGCGTAGGACTGAAACACCATGGCGATATCGCGGTCTTTGGGGGCCTTCTCGTTCACTCGCTGGCCGCCGATACGCAGCTCTCCGGATGAGATATCTTCAAGTCCGGCAATCATATTCAGCGTCGTGGACTTTCCGCAGCCGGACGGCCCGACCAGGATGATGAACTCGCCTTCGGCGATCGTGAGGCTGAGTTCCTTTACGGCCGTCGCGCCGTCGGGGTAACTCTTGGTCACCCTATCCAACACAATCTCGGCCATCGAACTATCCCTTCACCGCGCCTGACGTCAACCCCGCGACAATCCGTCGTTGGAAGACTAGAACAAAAACGATAATCGGAACCGTGATCACCATTGCGCCGGCCGCGATCGACCCGGTCGGCTCCTCGAATTGCGAACTGCCGGTGAAATTCGCGATCGCCACCGGGGCGGTGATCGCCGCCTTGGTGGCAGTCAACGACAAGGCCAGCAACAAGTCGTTCCAGGCGAAGATGAACACCAGGATCGCGGCGGTCACGATTCCCGGTGCCGCCAGCGGGGCGATCACCTTCCGGAATGCCTGACCCGGCGTGGCGCCATCCATCTTCGCGGCCCTCTCCAGGTCCCACGGGATCTCGCGAAAGAACGCGGACAGCGTATAGATGGACAGCGGCAATGCGAAGGCGATGTACGGGATGATCAGCCCCGGCCAGGTGTCGAAAAGGCCGATTCGGCGTTCGATGTTGAACAGCGGCGTCACCAGCGAGATCGCCGGAAACATCGAAATCAGCAGCGTCGCACCGATCAACAGCCGCTTGCCTGGAAATTCCAGGCGCGCCACCGCATAGGCCGCCATCGCGCCGATCACCACCGCGATCACCGTGGTGCACAGGCCCACGCCGACGGAGTTGATCAGCGCGGAGCTGAAGAAGTTGCCCCGGAAGATTCCGCGGTAGTTGTCGAAGGTCGGCGACGACGGAATCAGCTTGCCGTCCTTGACCGTTGACGTCGGCTTGAGCGACAGGCTGAGAATCCACAACACCGGCATCAGCGCATACAGCAGCACCAGCGTATCGATGATCGCCCACGCCGAAGCCCGCCGCTTAACGTGCATCGCCGGCACCACCTGGCGCTGAGGCGCCGAATACCTTGATGAAAACCAACGCGATGATGGCGACGCATCCGAAGATCAGCACCGAAATCGCCGAGCCCAGGCCAATATTGAAGCCCTTGAACAGGTTGTCGTAGCCGAGGATGGACACCGATTCGGTGTTGCCGGAGCCACCGGTCAGTACATAGATGCTGTCAAAGATCCGGAAAGCGTCCAGGGTGCGGAATAGCAGCGCGACCAGGATCGCCGGCTTGATCAGCGGCAGGGTGATCTTCGTCAGGCGCAGCCACGCACCCGCCCCGTCGACCTGCGCGGCCTTCAACAGGTCTACGGGCACCAGCGCCAAGCCGGCCAGCAGCAGCAATGACATAAACGGCGTGGTCTTCCACACCTCGGCAATCACCACGATGCCCAGCGACGAAAACTGGTGAGTCAGCGGCGCGCTGCCCGATGGCAGCAGATTGGCCAGGTACCCGGTGCCGGGCGTCCAGGCGTAGTACCAGCTATAGGAGGCGACCACCGTCACGATGCCGTATGGGATCAGCACCGCGGTGCGCACCAAGCCCTTGCCGAGCATCGTCCGGCTCATCACCAGCGCCAGCGCCAGACCTAACACGAACTCGATCGACACTGAAGCAACCGTGACTGCCAACGTCACAGCGAGCGCCGTCCACCAGTACCGGTCGGTCAAAATCGTTTGATAGTTGCCGAGACCGATGAACCGGGTCTCGCTCGGAGTGACCAAGTTGTTGCGCTGCAGGCTCAGCCACGCCGCGTAGCCGATCGGATAAGCCGTGACGGCCAGCATCAGCATCGCCGCCGGCGCGACCAAGATGAACGCCAGTCGCCGGTCCGGCCGCCGATTAGCGCTCACGGCAGCAGACCCTTGCCGTCGACGGCTTTCTGCACTTGCGCGGCGAGCTCATCGGCCGTTCGTTCCGGGTCGATCTCGTTGATCGGGGCCAGCGTGGCGGCGATGCGAGTAGACACCGACGGATAGACCGGCGACGCAAACCGCGCCGCGGCGTCGGTGAGTTGTCGACGAATGATGTCGTACATCGGGTACTTGGCCTGGAATTGCGGGTCGGAATACAGCGAGGTCCGCACCGCCGGCAAGCCCCCCTCGAGCGAGACATACTTCTCGTTGCGCAAGTCGCGCAGGCACCTGATCGCTTCGAAGGCCTCGGCTTTATGCCGAGTCGTCTTGGCCACCGCCAGGTTCAGGCCGCCGATCGTCACCTTGGCCGGCCGACCCGGCTGCACGGACGGATAGGGCGCGAAGCCGAAGACCCGCCTGCTGGCTTCGTAGGCGGCACGGAACTGCTGGTCGGTGGGGACGAACGAGCCGACGTCGTTGACGCTGCCGGCCAGGTCGGGATTGTGGTTGAGCGGCAAAAACGGCACGCCGCCCTTGACCGCGTTTTCCAGCATGGACGGCAGCGCGTAGGGCCAGTTGACCTCGAGCGCGGACTTGCCCTGCTCGAACGCCAGTCGAGCGGTGCCTGCACTAGATCGGGTGACCGACGGGTCGGCGCCGGGCGCGGTGGCCACTGACTTGAGGACCTGTAGGGCGGTGACGGCGGCCGCCCGGTGCGCGGAAGTGTCGGTGAGGGTGACCCTGCTGCCGTCGTCGGAGAGCACTTGGCCGCCGGCGCTTTCCAGCAGCGTGTTGAACCACACCACCACGCCCTCGTCCTGGCTGGCCTCGACCCCGATCCAGCTGGGTTCGCCCGCGGCGTGCAACCGGGTGGCTTCGTCGACCATCTCCGTCCATGTTGCCGGTGGCTTGACCATCAAATCCGGCCGGTACCACAGCAGTTGGGTATTGGACGCCACCGGTGCGGCATAGAGCTTGTGCCGCCACCTCGCGGTGTCCAGCGGTCCCGGCAGCGTGTCGGTGACGGCGTCGGCCTCGGCGCGGTGAGCGGGGTCATCGGACAGCGGCAGCACCCAGCCCGCTTCGGCGAACTCCGCCGTCCAGATCACGTCCATCGCGATGACGTCGACCGTGCGGTCGTTGGCGCTCAGTCGGCGGGCGAGCTGCAACCGCTGGTCATCGGTGGACTTCGGCAGGCTGAAATGTCGGATGGCGAACCGGCCACCGAACCGATCGGTGCATCGTTTGGCTATTTCGGTGAAGGTCGCGGCCTCGCCGGCCGGGCTGTAAAGGCTGATCGTCCGCCCGTCGTCGCGGGCTCCGCAGGCCGACACCACCGACACGGCTGAGACCACCGCCAACGCGACCGCGCTCAGCCGGCGCGCGCCCCCGCGACGACCCGACACCACACCGTCCTTTCCGCCGCCGAAGAAGGAGCGTTCGAGTCAGATTGCCAAGCGCGCGAGCAGATCCCGGGCCCGCTCCGCGTTTTGCGGGTCGCAGAGCACGTCGTATCGGCCGGCGACAAGTTGCATCGTCGAACTGAAATCCCGGGTGCCGCGCGCCATCGCGTAGGGCACCGCCGAGGTGATCAAACCGAAGAACACCCCGGCGACCAGACCGGTGGTCAAAGCCTCCAACGGATGCGGGCTGGAAAACAACAACGTCAACACCAAGCCGATGAAAAGTCCCAGCCAAGCGCCGCTGATCACACCGCCGCCCAGCACTTTCGGCCAGGTCAACCGCCCGGTGACACGTTCGACCTGCATCAGGTCAACGCCGACGATGGTCACCTGCTGCACCGGGAACTCCTGCTGAGAGAGGAAGTCGACGGCTCGCTGGGCTTCGGCGTAGGTGGGGTAGGAGCCGACTGGCCAGCCTTTCGGCGGTGTCGGCAATCCGGGGGCACGACGGCTCGCGGCCGGGGTGCCGGGGGCGGCACCGGGAACCTGTCCGGGCTGAAACGGGCTGCTCATGGTCTCATTGTCCTCTGTTGTCCGCCGCCGTCTTGCTCAGGCCGCTGCTACCAGCGCAAACGGCCCGTCCAAGTGGGGCGGCCAGAGCTTGGGCTGCGGGCGTTCACCCTACCGTCAGCGGGCCGACACGTCAGGCAAGGTCAGGCCCTTGTCGGTGTGCTATGGGACGCTCACCGTTGAGATGAGCCGGCACACGACGTTCAAGTTCTGCCTCGATCCCACTGTCGAGCAGGACTTGGTGCTGGCCCGGCACGCGGGGGCTGCACGGTTCGCTTTCAACCAGTGCCTGCGTGCGGTTAAAACCGCGCTCGCCCAACGCAAGACCGACCCTAGCGTCGATGTACCCTGGACCGGGTTCGATCTGATTAACACCTTCAACGCGTGGAAGAAATCCACGGATGCCGGTCGGGTCTTCGCCGTCGACGCCGAGGGCAGCGTCGACACGGTGGTGACGGGTCTGGCGTGGCGTGCCCAGGTGTGCCAGCAGGTGTTCGAGGAAGCCGCGGTGGACCTCGGCAAAGGGCTCAAGGCCTGGTCGGACTCCCGCTGCGGTAAGCGCAAAGGCAAACAGGTCGGCTTCCCGCGCTTTAAAAAGAAGACCGGTGCGGTGCCCGCGTTTCGGCTGCGCAACAAACACCCCAAGAACAAGCCGCCCGCGATCCGCGTCGGTGAGCACAATCGTCCCCGCTCGATTACGCTTCCCTGGATCGGGCAGATCGGGGTCCACGACGACACCCGCCCGCTGCGGCGCATGCTCACCAAGAACCGGGCCAAGGTCTGTTTCGCCACTATCACTCAGCGCGCAGGCCGCTGGTGGGTATCGGTGAGCGTCGAGGCCGCCGAACTGCACCGCACTCACCGGCACCCGCTCCGACCTGGGAGTGACCGGCGCGGCTGGGTCGGTATCGATCGCGGGTTGTCGGCGTTTCTAGTCGCCGCGTGCGCCGATGGCGGAGAGGTCGCACGTATCACTGACGCGCCAAAAGCACTGGCCCGTGGCCTGCACCGGCAACGGCGGCTGGCGAAATCGTTGTCGCGCAAGCAGAAAGGATCACACAACCGCCGTGACGCGGCGGCCAAACTGGGGCGTCACCACCGTCACATTGCCAACATCCGGCGACACTTCCTGCACCAGGTTTCCAACGCGCTGGTCAAGACTCACGACCGGCTCGTCATCGAGAACCTAAACGTGACCGGGATGCTCGCCAACCACCGCATGGCCCGCGCGATCTCCGATGCCGGGTGGGCCGAGTTCGCCCGCCTCCTGACCTACAAGCAAGCCTGGCGGGCAGGCGAACTCGTCGCAGCGGATCGGTGGTATCCGTCAACAAGGCTGTGCCCGGCCTGCGGGTCCGTCAACCGCGATATGACATTGGCCGACCGGGTGTTCAAATGCAGTTGCGGGCATTCGGCCGACCGTGATATCAACGCGGCGGCGAACCTGGCCCGCTGGGGCCAAACCCACTACCGAACCTCACCAGACCT
>DASQRI010000131.1:0-9742 GCA_035642975.1 Mycobacterium sp. | reverse complement strand
CCGGCTACCGAACGAACCAGTTGACGCTGGTCATCGAGAGCAACAACGGCAGCAAGGTCACCGACCAGCAGGTCGCCGAGATCCGCAACGACGCTTCTTCGATCTCCGGGTTTACCGAGAAAACCTGGCAGGAGCGAGCCTGCCCCTCGATCGAGGGCAACCCGTGTATCGCGGGGCCCAATGGGACCACCAAACCCAAGAACGATTCGGCGCGGGTGATCCAGAACGGTCTGTCCCACGCCAGCGACGCGGCCAAGAAGCTCACCGAGTTGCGATCGATCGCACCGCCAAAGGGATTGACCGTGCTGGTCGGTGGCGTGCCCGCCCTCGAGCAGGACAGCATCCACAGCCTGTTCGACAAAGCTCCGCTGATGCTGGTGGTGCTGCTTACAACGACGATGCTGTTGATGTTCCTGGCGTTCGGATCGGTGGTGCTGCCGATCAAGGCCGCCGTGATGAGCGCGCTGACCCTGGGCTCCACGCTGGGGATCCTGACCTGGATCTTCGTCGACGGACATCTATCGCACCTGCTGAATTTCACGCCGACACCGTTGATGGTCGTCCTCATCGCGCTGGTCATCGCGGTCGGTTTCGGCTTGGCCACCGACTACGAGGTCTTCCTAGTGTCCCGAATGGTGGAGGCCCGAGCCCGCGGCATGTCCACCGCCGAAGCGATCCGGATCGGTACGGCGACCACGGGTCGTCTGATCACCGCGGCCGCGTTGGTTTTGGCGGTGGTGGCCGGTTCGTTTGTGTTCTCCGACCTGGTGATGATGAAGTATCTGGCTTTCGGCCTGATGGCGGCGCTCTTGCTGGACGCGACCGTGGTCCGAATGTTCTTGGTGCCGTCGGTGATGAAGCTGCTCGGCGACGATTGCTGGTGGGCGCCGATGTGGATGAAGCGCCTGCAGAACCGGTTGGGGCTCGATGAGATTCACCTGCCCGACGAGCGCAAGAAGCCGGTCCCCCGCGCCCGGGCCGACCGCCCGGCCATCGCCGCGCGCACCGCCGCCAAACCGCGTCCGCCGCACGATCCCACCCATCCCGGCGGGGACGCTCCGCCGCGGCCCAGCCGACCGGCCGGACCCACGCCCCGACCTGAATCCCGTCCACCGGCGCAGGAAACTCCGTCGGCCGCAGGCACCACCAAAATGCAGGCCGCCGGCCGTTCCGAGCCGAAAGAGCCACCGACGACCCGCTTTTCGGCGCAGCCGAGCACCCCGGCGGCACCCGTACGCGAACGGCCACCCACTCCGCCCGGGCCGCAGCAACGTGACGATCGCGAGATCGAGTCCTGGCTCAGCGAACTGCGCGGGACGCAGCCCGGCAACACCCCCCCGCCGCCGTCAAAACCGTCTGCCGACCAAACCCGGGCGATGCCGATCCCGCGGGAGCAACCGTCGGCGCAGCCGCCCACCGAGCCGGAGGACGCCACCACCGCGATCCCGACCGCTCCGCGGGAGGACAAGGACCCCAAGCTCGCCACCGAGAAAATGAACGCTCGCGACGACAATCCGGATCGGCCCCGGCAACGCCGCGGCGGCGGGCTCAGCGCCCAGGATCTGCTGCGTCGCGAGGGCCGGATCTAGCTCGGAATTCGTTTCCGGCTAGTCCTTTTCGGGTCCCAGCTCGTCCGGTTCGGCTTGGATGATCGTCGCGTCGTCGTCCTCGCTTTGCTCGGCCGCGGCCTCCGGATCCTTGGCCAACAGCACCTGGAACGCGTTGTTGAAGAATGCGACCGTCGGGACCGACAGCAGCGCGCCGACCACCCCGGCGAGCACACTGCCCGTCGAGATCGCTATCACCACCGCCAGCGGATGAATCGACACTGCCCGGCCCATCACCAGAGGCTGCAGGATGTGGGCTTCGAGTTGGTTGACCCCGATGAGGACGCCAAGGGTGGCGAGTGCGTACACAAATCCCTTCGCGAGCAGCGCCACGATCACGGCGAGGAAGCCGCTCAACACTGCACCAACGAGCGGGATGAACGCGCCGAGAAACACCAGCGAAGCCAGTGGCAGCGCCAGCGGCACGCTCATGATCGCCAAACCGGTCCCGACTCCGGTCGCGTCGACCAGGGCCACCAGAAAAGTGGCCCGCACGTAGCCGATCAGCGACCCGTATCCGGCGTTACCCGCCGCGCGCACCCGGTCCCGGGCGTCGGTCGGGACGATCTTCGTGACGTAGTGCCAGATATTGCGCCCGCCGTAGAGGAAAAAGATCAGCGTGAAAAACATCAGCAGTGCGGCGGTGACGATCTCGGTGACGGCGGCCGCGGTCGACAGGGCGCCGCTGGTCAACTTCGCCTGATTGTTCTGCAGCGCCTGGATCGCCGCATTGCCGGCGTTTTCAATCTGCTGACGACTCAAATGCAGCGGTCCCTCGATCAGCCAGTTACGGGCGGAATCAATGCTGCGGGTGACCTGGTTGACCAGATCCGGCAGACCGACCACGAACTGGCTGATGACAAAGGTCAGGATGCCGCCCAGAATCGCGAAACTGGCCAATAACACCAAGGCGACCGCGCCACCGCGCGGCGCGCCGCGCCGGTCCAGCCAGTCCACGATCGGGACCAGCAGCGCGCTCAACATCAGCGCGAGCAGCAACGGAACGACGATGATCTCCAGCCGCGCAACGACCCACAAAAACGCCACCAGCGCCGTCAGGATCACCAACAACCGCCATGCCCAGGCTGCGGTCTTGCGAACGATCGGTTCTACCGAGTCGTCGTAGTCGGCGGCGGCCTTCGGCGGCATACCGCCAAGCCTACGGTCGGCACGGACGTCAGCGCCGGTAAAACCGGGTGCAGACACCTACACCGCGCACCGATCCCAGGGCGGCCTGCGCGGCTACGCTAAACACGTGTCGCACGACGCACCGGCCAGGAACGTCAACGGTCAGCACGAAGAGCATGCCCGCAGCAAATACTGGTGGCTGCGCTGGATGACCCTGGCCATCGTTGCGATCGTGCTGACGGTCGAGGTCTCCCTGGTGTGGGACCAGTTGGCCAAGGCCGCGCGAAGCCTCTACTCGGCGAAATGGTGGTGGCTGCTGGCCTCCGCCCTGGCGGCCGTCCTGTTGATGCACAGCTTCGCCGAGGTGCAGCGGACCCTGCTGGCGTCGGCGGGGGTGCGGGTCAAGGAATTGCGGTCCGAGGCCGCCTATTACGCGGCCAACTCGCTGAGCACCACGCTGCCCGGCGGTCCGGTGCTGGCGGCGACGTTTCTGCTTCGGCAGCAACGGCTTTGGGGCGCGTCGACGTTGGTGGCGTCGTGGCAGCTGGTGATGTCGGGTGTGCTGCAGGCCGTGGGGCTGGCGCTACTCGGGCTGGGCGGCGCGTTCTTTCTCGGCGCCAAGAACAACCCGTTCTCGTTGGTGTTCACCGTGGGCGGCTTCGTCGCGCTGCTGCTGCTGGCGCAGGCGGTGGCGTCGCGGCCCGAACTGATCGACGGCATCGGCTGCCGGGTGCTGTCGTCGTTCAATTCACTTCGCGGCAAGCCGGCCGATACCGGCCTGGCCAAGTGGCGCGAGATGCTCTGCCAGCTGGAATCGGTCAGCTTGAGCCGGCGCAACATGGCGACCGCCTTCAGCTGGTCACTGGTCAACCGGTTCGCCGACGTCGCGTGCCTGGGCTTCGCCGCCTACGCGGCCGGTGCGCATGCCTCGTTGGGTGGATTGACGGTCGCCTGTGCGGCCGCCCGCGCAGTCGGCACGATCCCGCTGATGCCCGGCGGCCTGTTGGTGGTGGAGGCGGTGCTGGTGCCCGGTCTGGTGTCCAGCGGCATGTCGCTGCCCGCCGCCGTCTCGACGATGTTGATCTACCGGCTGATCAGCTGGCTACTGCTGGCCGCGGTCGGCTGGGTGGTGTTCTTCTTCATGTTCCGCACCGAGAACGAGCTCGATCCTGACGACGACGAGGCCGCGCCTCCGGCGCAACTCAGCCCAGAAAACGGAACAGCGGCCGCCGAACCTGACGACGCGGCGCTGCAGGGCCCAGTCCCGCCACCCGATCCGGCCGCCGAGGCCGATGAGACGCCCGCGGCCCGCGAGCGGGCTACTTAACCGCGCCCAGCCCTGCGCTCAGCCCGGGCACGGCTGCCGCGCCGCCCGAAGGCACCGCGCCCGGAAAGCCGCCCTGCGCGGACTGCATGAAGCCGAATACCTGGGGAAGGCTGATCGGCATCTGGCACCTGCTCGACAACCCGGCGAGCGGCGACGCGATGGTCTGCAGATCGCTGGCCGCCTTGGGGTTGGCGGTGAAATACCTCTTCAGCGAGTCGACCGACTGTTGTCCGGCCGGCTGCTGCAAGACGCTGGTCATCGCCTGGTTGGTCTCCGGATGCCCGTCGAGGTAGTCGCCCGCAGACCTGGCTACGTTGCTGATCGTCCTGGCCATCTCACTGGCAGCGCAGGGATCGGATGCACCGACCGCCGACGGCGCGGACAGCAGCACCACCGCAGTGGCGCCGCCCACCCCGGTGGCGGTCAGTACGCCCACCAGCCGACGGCGCAACGACGCAGTGCTCCCGGTCAGGGCAGTCATAGCTAGCTCCTCATGGCTCGCGAATTTCGGCTCGCCCCGCAGACAACTGCGGTCAGATCGCGAACGCCCACCGGCCATCCTGCCATCCGGTTCGGCGCCGCCGCCAATTCACCGGACAGGAATCTGGTCACACTCGCCACGACCCGACATCGTTGCCGAGTTGTTGCAGCTCAGCGACCCTTACGCGGCATCCCTACATAGCTTGCTGGGGTAGGCTCGCCTGCACGCGATGCTTGCGGCGATCGCGAGCGCGGCGAAGCCGGGTGAAGCGGGTCGCCGCGAAACCTGATGCGGGGAGACCGAAATCCAGCACTTCATGATGCGCCTAAGCGGCAACCTGCGCAGATTCCGCTGGCTGGTCTTCACAGGTTGGTTGCTCGCGCTGATACCCGCGATCTACTTGACGGTGTCCCAGTCGGGTCACCTTACCGGCGGTGGCTTCGAGGTGCCCGGATCCCAGTCGCTGCGCGTCCACGACGAGCTGGAGGCGCACTACCCCGACCAGGGCACGTCGCCGTTGGCACTGGTGGCGGCGCCGCGTGCGGACGCCAGCTACGAAGACATGAACGCCGCCGCCGGCTTTCTGCAGCAAGTCGCCGGGCAGGTCACCGATGTGGCGGTGGTGGCCAATCCGGCTCAGCCGTCGCCGCAGCCCGACCGGCCCTATGTGGTGTCGTTGCGCATGGACTCCGCCAACAACGCCAGCGCCAGCGACGCCGCCAAGAAGCTGCGTGCGAAAGTCGGCGTGCAGGGCGACCGACCAGGCCAGATGGAGAATGGCCGGGTCCGGCTCTACGTCATCGGCCAGGGCGCGCTCAGCACGGCCGCGGCGGCCAACACCAAACACGACATCGCAAAGGCCGAGCACTGGAACCTTCCGATCATCCTGATCGTGTTGCTGGCGGTGTTCGGTTCGCTTGCCGCCGCCGCGATCCCACTCGCGCTGGGCATCTGCACCGTCGCGATCACGATGGGGTTGGTGTATCTGCTGTCGGCCTACACCACGATGTCGGTCTTCGTCACCTCGACGGTGTCGATGTTCGGGATCGCGCTGGCCGTCGACTATTCGCTGTTCATCTTGATGCGCTTCCGCGAGGAGTTGCGCGCCGGACGTCAACCCCGGGAGGCGGTCGACGCGGCGATGGCGACGTCGGGCCTCGCGGTGGTGCTGTCCGGGATGACCGTCGTCGCCTCACTGACCGGGATCTACCTGATCGACACCCCGGCGCTGGCGTCCATGGCCACCGGCGCGATTCTTGCGGTCGCGGTGGCGATGCTGACGTCGACGACGATGACGCCGGCGGTGCTGGCCACCTTCGGCCGGTCGGCCGCCAAGAGGTCGGCGGCGCTGCACTGGTCACGGCGCCCCGAAACGACACAGTCACGGTTCTGGAGTCACTGGATCGGATCGGTGATGCGCCGGCCGTGGGCATCGGCGATGGCCGCCTCGACTGTCCTCATCGCGATGGCGGCGCCCGCGCTGTCGATGGTGCTGGGCAACAGCCTGCTCCGCCAATTCGACTCGTCGCATGAGATCCGGGCCGGGGTGTCGGCGGCGGCCGAGGCGCTGGGTCCCGGGGCGCTGGGCCCGGTGCAGGTGCTGGTGACCTTCCCCGACGGCGACGCGTCCTCGGCCGGGCACGCGCACACCCTCGACGCGGTACGGCAGGAGATGGGGCAGGCACCCGACATCATCTCGGTGGCCCCGCCGGTGTTCGCCGACAACAACAGCAGCGCGATGCTGTCCGGGGTGCTGTCGGTGGATCCCGAGGACCTCGGCGCCCGGAACACCATCGACTGGATGCGGGCCCACCTGCCCTCGGCGGCGAGTGACGGCTCGGCTCAGGTGGCGGTCGGCGGACCAACCGCGCTGATCAAGGATTTCGACAGCCAGGTGTCCAGAACCCAGCCGCTGGTATTGATCTTCGTCGCGCTGATCGCCTTCGTGATGCTGCTGATCTCGATTCAGTCGGTGTTCCTGGCGTTCAAGGGCGTCGTGATGACGGTCTTGTCGGTGGCAGCGGCGTACGGCAGTTTGGTGATGGTCTTCCAGTGGGGCTGGCTGGAAAAGCTCGGGTTCGCGCCGATCACCTCCATCGACAGCACCGTCCCGCCGCTGGTGCTGGCCATGACGTTCGGCCTGTCGATGGACTACGAGATCTTCCTGCTGACCCGAATCCGGGAACGGTTCCTGCAAACCGGTCACACCCGCGACGCGGTGGCCTACGGGGTAAGCACCAGCGCGCGCACCATCACCAGCGCCGCGCTGATCATGATCGCGGTGTTCATCGGCTTCGCGTTCGCCGGAATGCCGCTGGTCGCCGAGATCGGGGTGGCCTGTGCGGTCGCGATCGCGGTGGACGCCACGGTGGTGCGGCTGGTGATGGTGCCCGCGCTGATGGCGATGTTCGCCCAGTGGAACTGGTGGCTACCCGCCTGGCTGGAGCGCATCCTGCCGTCGGTTGACTTCGAAAAGCCTTTGCCCGCAGTTGATCTCGGGGATGTCGTGATGATCCCCGATGACATCTCGGCGCCGGCGGTGCCCAGTGCCGACCTGCGGATCGTGCTGAAGTCCGCGGCGCGGCTCAAGCACCTGGTGCCGGATGCGATCACCGTGGCCGACCCACTGGCCTTCACCGGGTGTGGACGAATCGGCGACCTGCGGGGGCGGGTCAAGGGCGGTGACTACGTCGCCAGTCCCGTCACCCGCCAGTTGGCGGTGGTCGGGACGCCACCGGTGCCTAACGGCCACCCGACGACCAGAAAACGCGGCGGCGGCTTGCCGCACCGCAACGGCACAGGCCGCGCGGCGCCGCGCGCGGTGCGGGCCGTGCACCCGGTCACGCTGTGGCGTGGCCGACTATCCGTTGCCCTCGACGCATTGGAAACCGAGGCAACCGAGGCCGAGACCGAAGAACCGCGGTTCGAGCGGCGCAGTCCGGTAGAGACCACCCACGTCCAGTTGCCCACCGGTGACCGGTTGCAAATCCCGACCGGCGCCGAGACCCTGCGGCTCAAGGGTTACCTGATCATGAGCCGCAACAGCAGCCGGGATTACGCCGAATTCGCTGAGTTGGTCGACACGATGGAAGCCGAGACCGCCGCGGTAGTGCTGGCCGGGATGGATAGGTATTACTGTAGTCAATCACCCAGGCGGCAATGGATCGCTACCCAGTTGGTCCGGCGGCTCGCGGATCCGCATCCCACGGATCTTGACGAGGAACGCTGGCCCGGATCCGATTCGGAGGCACACTGGGAGGAGATCAGGCAACGCTGCCTATCGGTGGCGGTGGCGATGCTGGAGGAGGCGAGGTGACGTTGGCAGCGGATCGACGCCCTGGACCGGCGCCGCATCGACCTCCTGCCCGTCCCCCCAACGGTGATCGGCCAGTAGAGGTCTGGCCGACCTCTGCCATCCGCTCGGCGCTGGAGGGTGGCGACATCGCCACCTGGAAGCAGATCGCGGTCGCGATCAAACGCGACCCGTACGGGCGCACCGCCCGGCAAGTCGAGGAAGTGCTGGAGAGTTCACGGCCGTACGGCATCTCCAAGGCCCTCGCCGAGGTGCTGGACCGCGCCCGCGGGCACCTGGAGGCCAACGAGCGAACTGAGGTGGCCCGCCACGTGCGGTTGCTGATCGAGCGATCGGGACTGAAGCTGCCCGAGTTCGCCTCCCGCATCGGGGTGCCCGTCGACGAGCTGGGCGCTTACCTCGACGCCACGACCAGCCCGTCGGCGGCGTTGATGATCCGGATGC
The DNA here is from genome assembly GCA_035642975.1 of Mycobacterium sp. Lineage (GTDB taxonomy): Bacteria > Actinomycetota > Actinomycetes > Mycobacteriales > Mycobacteriaceae > Mycobacterium. The sequence goes on along the minus strand of DASQRI010000131.1, from coordinate 1,442 downwards.
GCCGGCTGTCCGACCGGTTTGCGAAGGCCCGTTCACACCAGCCGCCTCCGCAGCCGACCCAGCGCGCTCCACAGCGGCCGCCCCGCGGCTACTGATGACCGAGGGGCCCGACGATCAGGCGCTGCGGCGAATTCTCGCCGAGACCCGCACGATCGCGGTGGTCGGCGCGTCGGACAAACCGACCCGGCCCAGCCACGAGATCTACTCGTATCTGGTCGCGACCGGCCAATATCAGGTTTATCCGGTGAACCCGACGATCACCGAAATCGATGGCGCGCAGGCGTATCCGCGATTGGCTGACCTGCCGGTGGTGCCCGACATGGTCGACGTGTTCCGGCGGTTCGACGAGCTGCCATCGGTGCTGGCCGACATTCTCGCCCTCGAGCAGCGTCCGAAAACGCTCTGGCTGCAGGAGGGGCTTTGGGATGACCAAGTCGGGCGCGACGCCCAAGCCGCCGGAATGCAGGTGGTGATGGACCGTTGCCTGATGGTCGAGCACGCCCGGCTGCGCTGATCGCCGTCAGCGGGCGTTGAGCGGCGACACCCCCAGCACCAGCCAGTGGTCGTTCTGCTTGGTCAGCGTGACCCGTAATGCCAGCACCGCGTTGTCGGGCGGCTGGCCCGGTTCGTTCTGGGTAGCGCGCAGGATCACCGCCACACTGGCCGCGGCGGGCCCGATCGCCTCGAGGCCGGCTTCCAGCGTCGAGGCGGTGGCCGTGACGTTGCGGTGCGCCAAATCCGCTGTGGCCTTGCCGAATTGATCCCTGAACGCGGTCGCCTGTTCGGGCACCATCAGCGCCGCAGCCCGGTCGATGGAGGCCATCGGTTCCTGCGGCGAGAACGTGGCCGTCGCCTCGGCCATCCCGGTGCCGATTCGCACCACCTCGGCCGTGTCGGTCTTCAGCACGCGGTCCGGCGACGTCCAGTGTGTGTAGCCGGTCAGCACCGCCGCGATCACCGCTACCGTGCACAGCCCGACGATGGCCAACCGCAGTCCGGGCGCGTCGTCGTCGGTCCCGACGGTCACCGAATCACGGCGCAGCAGCCAGACGTTCACCGCCGCGCCTTCGACGATCAGCAGTATCAACACCGAACACAACGACACCCACCACAGCGGCCAGACCAGAACGACGCCGATCGCCAGCAGCGCAGCGATCGCTGCCAGCGGCGCGGCGACGTCAAACGCCAGCACCCGCCACGCATTCCTCATCAGATCGGCCTCGGTCTCATCGAATCGACTCGAGCCGCGAGATCATCAGCTTGCCGTCCACGTCGGAAACCCCCAGCCGCAGGTTCCAGTGCACGGTCTGCGGCTTGCCGCCGGCGTTCTCGCTGATCGAGGTGGCCACCACCATGACCGTGTCGGTGCGGCTGGCGATCGAAGCCGGCAGTTGCTCAGCCGGAGCGGGCCGGCCGGGCTGGGCGTCCAGGTTGTGGTGCAC
>DASQRI010000130.1:0-12830 GCA_035642975.1 Mycobacterium sp. | reverse complement strand
CGGCGACCACCGCATAGGGGCCCTGAGATGGCAGCCGAAGGTGATTGGCGGCCTCCCACACACTCCAGTCGTCGTGTATCCGTCCTTGCAGCACGTCATCCATCAGCACCAATCGCCGGGACGTCGCGTCGATCGACTGTCGTTCTCGCTCAGCGTGCTTCCCCGCCGTGACGGCGCTGGCGATGAGTTCGGCGAAGCCAGCGATGCGGGCTTCGGTGTCGGCCGGCATGGGGCCGGGTTGCACCGAACCGACTGCCGCCATGCCCCAAACGCATCCGTCGACGACGACTGGAACGGCCACTGCGGCATAGATTCCTTCCCTGCCGACACGCGCAGCGACCGACGGTGCGACGTTGTCGTAGCTGTCCAGTCGCACGGGCCGACCGCTGCCCTGCACCCTTGCAACGAGATGACTGCCTGCGACGGGTTGTCGACTACCCACGGGCCAAGTCTTCAGCTTTGCCGGCTCTGCGGCTCCGGCCACGGTGGTGATCTCGCCGCTGGTCTCGAAGCGCCATAAGCCGGCTTTCGCGGCCTGAACGCTCCGGCCCAATCCAATAGTTGCGGCACCGAACACTTCGGCCGGGTCGGCTCGGTCAGCTACCAGCATGGCGACCTGTCGTAGGGCGGTCCGCTCAGCGGCCAGGTCCGCAGGGCATCACGCTGCGGGTCGGGCAGGCTGCCCAGGTTACCGAGTATCGGCGAGCACAGCTGATGCAGCGCCGCGAACGCCAATTCCATCTCGGATTGCACGCCAGTGGCTCGCAGCACGTGGCAGTCCGCTGCGCGCTCGACCAGATATTCCAGCAACGCCGTCTTGCCCACGCCAGCTTCGCCGGACAGCGCGAGCGCACGACTCTCGCCGGCTCGAATCGCCACGACGAGTTCGTCCAGCATGCCGCGCTCGGCGCGACGGCCCATCAGAGTCATCAACCGTCTCCGCACCGACAATATCGCAGGTCAGTGCGGTTGACTCTACGTTCGGCGCTATCAGCAGCGCTTCAGGGTCAGCTGGTCGATCTTGTCGCGGTCGATCTCGTAGCCCAGGCCCGGTTTCTGCGGGCCTGCGATGTAACCCTTTTCGTTGATCGTCGGCAGGTCCGCCATTCCGATGCCGAGGAGGTTCTGCGGCACCATGATCTCGGCGAAGTCGCAGTTGCGAACGGCCAGTGCCACGTTGAGATACATCGCCAGGTTCAGTGTCGGCCCGTAACTGTGGATTTCGTAGTTGTGGTTGAACGCTTCACAGGCGTGCGCCGACTTCATCATCTGCGTGACGCCCCCGGCGTACTCGGCCAGCGTGCGAACGTAGAAGCCGCTCGTGGTGCTCAAATACTGGTGCAGGGCCTCGAATCCGGCGAAGTTCTGCTCCCCGACGGCCAGTGGCACGCCGAGCTTGCCCGCCAAGAACGACAGCCCGTCGAGATCCTGATCGGAGATGGGATTCTCATACCAGTAGAAATTGAGCTCTTCCAGCACCCTGCCGACCCTCAACGCTTCGGGCAGCGTGTACGCGCACACCGGGTCGATCATCAGGTCGAGGTCCGGAAATTCGTGCCTGATAGCCCGAGCGAGGTCAATATCTCGGTCGGCGTCACCGAAGGGATGGAACTTGGCGGCGGTGAAACCCTCGCCAACCGCAGCGCGTAGCGCGTCGATATAGCCATCGATGGTGGGGTACGCCACGGTGCTGGCGTACGCGCGTATCTCATGCCGAGCCGCGCCAAGATACTTGTACAGCGGCAGCCCTGCCGCTTTAGCGTTGATGTCCCACAGACATGCATCCGCGCCGGCCAATGTCGGCGGGTTTGAATACGGCGGCAATGCGGTGGTCATCTCATGACTCAACGCGGCCACGTCGTAGGTATCACGCCCGACCAGAATGGTCTTGGCGACCTCAGCGGCGTGCTCGACGGCCTTCGCCGGGATCAGATAGCTGATGTAGTTTCCGTCGATCCCTTCAGCGGTGGACACACTGACCAGGACGAGTTGGGGCATCGCGTCCACCGCGCCGTGAGTGGGAATGACGGTTTCGGCGAGTTCGGTCTTAAGTATCGACAGCGTGACATCGGTGATCTTCATGGTTCGACTCCTGGCTCGATGCGGCTCAACTGGGGACCAGCGCGCGGCTGTTGATGACCTCTTCAACACCCGCCTCTTTGAGAGTCGCGATGTCCTTGAATCCGCAGACCGCCAAACACAAATCGAGTTCGGCCAGGAAGGATCGCAAGTAGTGGGTCAGGCTTTCTGCGCCGCCGTAGGACAGGGCATAGGCGTAAGGCCGTCCAATCCCGACGGCGGTCGCGCCCAGCGCTAACGCGATGATCGCGTCCGTCGCCGATCGCACGCCTGAGTCGAACATGACTGGCGTGGAACCGGCCGCCTTGACGACCCCGGGCAGCAGCTGCAGTGTAGAGACCGCCGAATTTGCCTGCCGGCCACCGTGATTGGTGCAATAGAGGATATCTGCACCGTTGTCGATCGCCAGGCGTGCGTCATCCGGATGTTGGATCCCCTTGATTGCCAGCGGAAGCTTCGTCTGGCTCCGGATCCAGCGCAGGTCCTCCCATGACAATGGGTGGGCGAAAATCTTCTGATAGTGCGCCAGGGCGGCCGGCTGGTCTTCCTCCGGCGGTTTGGCGAGGTGCTTGGTGAAGTTCACGTCCGTGTAGTAGTTCTGCATGCAGAAGCCGCGGAACTGGGGGAAGTTTCCCCGCTCCAGGTCCATCGGCCGGAAGCCAAGGGTCCAGGAGTCCACGGTCACCATCAGAGCGGAGTAGCCGCTGGTCTCCGCACGGTTGATCAAACTCGCCGCCAGTTCCCGATCGCTGGGCAGGTAAAGCTGGTAGAAGATGGGCGTGTCGCCGGCGTGTGGGACCACGTCCTCCATCCGTGTCTGGGTGAACGTGGACAACGTGTATGGCACTCCGGTGGCCGCTGACGCCTGCGCGGCCGCCACATCTCCGTGAAAGTCGGGCGCGCAAAGGCCGACCAAACCGATCGGCGCCAGGAACATTGGCGAGATCAGATGTTTGTCAAACAGCTGGATCGACAGATCGCGTTCGGGCGGGCTAACCATCATCCGGGGCACGAAGCCGTAGCAGGAGAACGCAGCGATGTTCGCGCGCTGGGTCCGTCCATCACCGGCGGCCGCCGACACATAGCGATACACCCAGTCTGGAAGTGCCTCGGATGCTTTGCGTTCGATCGAGGCAAAGTCGAAGGGGTATCGGGTCGTTATCCCTTGCACCGCTTGGGCATAGACACCGTTCTGAAAGTCGCCGAAGTTCGCGTTCACGACGGTTCGATCCTTTCGATGGCTCGGAAGTTTGCTATTTCGCTTTGAGCCAGGCCTGCTCTTGGCCGGGCTCTGGCAGTACACGACCGCCCTCGACTGCGAAGCGCGCCGGGCTGTTTTGGATCACCATCAGAACGCGGTCGGCGGCAATGTTGGCGATCCGGGACACCGCGGCCGCGATTTCCGTTGCGAGACGGCTGGTTTTGTCTTCCGGGTGACCCGATCGCACCCAACCGTTGACCAGCACCGGGTTCGCGGGTACGCCGTCGGTGTAGACCCCGCCGGGGGGCAACTCGTGGAAGACGACGTTGACATAGGTGCTGGGCACGTGGTTGATCTCGGCGTGGATTCGGCTTATCTCGCGAGCCAACGCACCTTTGATGTCGTCGGTCAGCGTCGATGTTGTCGTCGTGCAGGTGTAGACCGGCATGTTGCACCTTCTCGCTAGGCGGTGAGCTGACCTTGCTTCCCATCACTGTCGCGCGTAGCCGGCCAGCAGTCGATGTCATTTGCCACAGCGTTAACGCGTCTGCGCTGTGTGGGCGAACAACGCCCATCGACTCACAGCGGTCACGGCCGGCACACCGCGTTGTTGACGGCAAACGATCGCCGCGCAGCCAATTGACGGGCCGCTCGGCCTCGGGCCCGCTGGCGCCAACGCCGGGCGGCCCGACGTGCCCTGCGGGGATTTACCCCAGTTGCGCGAACTCCGCCTGCAACTCGTCCAGACGTCGAAGTGTCTGGTCGCGAGGCTCGGTCGGCAGGTCCAGCAACACCTGCTCGACACCTAAATGCCGGTAGCCTTCAACATCTTTCGCCGTTGGCTTGCCGCCGTGGAAGTTGATTACCGGCACGTCGGGGCCGGCGACATCGCGCAGCTCCTCGAGCTGACCGGCCAGCACGTCTGCCGACGGGGTCATCGATAGCCAGCCGGCATTCAGTCGGGCGATGCGTGGAAAACTTGCCGGTCCCCCGCCCAGATAGAGTGGCGGGTAGGGCTTGGTCACCGGCTTCGGCCAGCTGTAGATGGGGTCGAAGTTGACGAAATCCCCGTGAAATTCTGCCTTTTCGTGCGTCCAGATCTCGATCATCGCACGCAGTCGCTCTTCGACGACACGTCCGCGCACCTTGGGATCGACGCCGTGGTTGGCGATCTCTTCACGTAACCAGCCCACGCCTACGCCGAAGCGAAATCGGCCGTCCGACACCAGATCCAGTGACGCCACCTCCTTGGCCGTCTGGATCGGGTCACGCTGCGGCATCAACACGATGCCGGTGCCCACAACCAGGCTTCTGGTGGCCGTCGCGGCGGCAGTCAAAGCCACGAACGGATCCAGCGTCCGGTAGTACTTCCGTGGGATCGGTCCGCCACCCGGGTACGGCGTCTTGGCGTCGACCGGGATGTGCGAATGCTCCGCGAGGAACAGCGACACGAACCCACGCTGCTCCAGTGCCGCGCCCAGCTCCACCGGGCCGATTCCGTCGTCGGTAACGAAACTCAGCACGCCTATCTGCACGCTCGCTCCTATCGTCAGGCGACATCGCCGGCAGCCGGAGCAGGCGTCTCGCCCGCTCCGGTCGTCCGTCGCGCCGCGCCCCAGAGTCCGGCGCCGACGCCGACCACGGCGCCGCCCAGCCCGATGAGCTGTTGCGAGCGCTTCATCTCGTGATGAACACTCATCCCACCGAGCAGGTCGGCCGCGTCCGCGCCGGCGGACGCCAAGAACCAGCCGCGGGTGTTTCTGCCGCGCAGCGCTGCCGCCGTCAGCAACCCGCCGATCAATGCATCGCGATAGCCCATCGACCGCAACAGCAGTCGCGCCGTCGGCGAGGGCGTGTCTGGGTCGCCCCAGAACCGGTTCGCACGAAGGGGGTCGACGAGAAATGAGATGCCCGAAGCAAGTCGGATAGAGCCCGCGGCGAGCGCGACACGATCGATAGCCATGGTCGGCAGCCTAGGAGTTCATCGCCGGGGCCACGCCGAAGTCGCCGGATGTCGCCAATGTTCATGCCGGGTCTTTCCACCGTCGCTACTCTCGACCGCGGCGCCACTCGGGCGTTGCCGCAGCGGGCAGGAGGGGTGGGCGGGTATGCCGGATCGGGAAACCGAGTTGTCTTCGACCGCCTCGGCACCGAGGTATGAACCTGATGAGCGTTGGGTGCCCGCCGATGAACGACGGTTCGGCCTGGATCGGCGCACCCTTGGCCCGACTCTGGCGGTGTTCGCGCTGGTCCTCGTGATGTCGGTGGTATTGCCGCTCATCAACGCCGCAGTGCCCTACCACGACATCGTCAAGGCCGGCGATGTCATGGAGGTCGAAGGCGACGTGACGTTCGTTCCGGAGGCCGGCTGGGGCATCACATCCGGTGTCCGCGCCGGTCATCCCCCGTTGTCCGGTGAATATCCCGCGACCGCGACCGTCGAGGATGGGGCCATGAAGTTCACGGTCCGCAGCGGGTTATTCCACGGAGACGCCGGCACACTGCTCGACCAGATCGAGACGACCTCCGACGCGCTGAACCGTGGTCGGGGCGTTCATGTGACCGGAGCGCCCACCACGATCGTCACCAATCAGGGTAAGCAGGGGGCGGCGGTTCGGGTTACCGGACCGCACACCGCCGGCCTGATCGCGGCTTTCGTGTTCGGCGATCGCGGGGTTGAAGCCGTGGCGACCGGACCGTCCGACACCGGCTCGGAACCGAGCACGACGGTATTGCGGATGATCAGCAGCATCAGCCACGCCGGAGAGGGCAAGCAATGACAGCGCTCGCCGATCTCGATGCTGCACGCAACGTCGCGCTCGACCTTTCCGGCTGGGGCAGGCGGTTCCTCTTCTACCAACCGCGCAACTTCGCATTCTGGGGATATCTGGCGCTGGTGGGGATCGGTATCCTTAACTTTTTCGCCACGCTGGGCCGCGAGTACAACGCTTATGGCGAGGCGATCGGGCTCGCGGTGACGTCATTCGCGATCTACGCCGCGTTGTTCTGGTGGTTCACCGACCGCATCGATCACTACGCCAAACTCCCGCACAAGCTGATGGTCGTCGCCTTTCTGTGGGGGGGCTTCGCCGCGACCGGGACGATGGCCGCGAACGCCAACGACGCGATCCTCGCCTTGTACGCGAAGACTTTCGGCCAGGTGTGGGCGCTGAACTGGGGTCCCGGGCTCGCGGCCCCGTTCACCGAAGAACTGGCGAAGGGTTCCGGCCTGCTGTTGCTCATCGCGTTTGCGCAACGGCACATCCGAACCGCGTTCGACGGGTTCATTCTCGGCGCCTTCATCGGTCTGGGATTCCAGATCGTCGAGGACATCACCTATGCGATGACGTCGGCCGGTACTCAGTTCGGCGCCAACCAAATTGGGGCATCGGCGGGAACCATCATCCTCCGCATGGTCAGCGGAGTAGCCGCCCACATCCTCTATAGCGCAATCTTCTGCGCAGGTGTCGTCTATCTCCTCGGCCGGCCCGCCGAACCTCGTAGGGTCGGCCGAGGCTTGGTTCTGATCGCAATACCTATACTGCTGCACGGGACATGGGACTCGTTGGCCGCGATCGCGGGCCCCAGCGCGCTGACCCTGATCGGGCTGCTGATCGGCACAATCGTCATCGCGCTGATCATCGTTGCGTGGGTCTACCGATTGACGGTGACTCGGGAACGCGACTTCGTCCGCGACGTCATGGCACCCGAGCAGGCCCGCAATGTCATCACCGCGGCTGAACTCGAAGCGATGGCCGGTAACCGTAAGGCCCGCAAGGCTTACCGCAAAGCCGGCCGCAAACGTAGCGAGCGCAGACGCGCCCGCTACGTCCTCAACGCTGCCTATGCCCTCGCCGACGAGCTGGCCGCAGCGCGCGGCGCCGACACCGACCGGGTGCGCTTCGCCCGCTCCGAGGTCGCCAGAATCCGCGCGGGCCTACCGTCACCATGGTGAACGACGGCATCCCCAAAGCTCGAGCCACAAGGACCTCCGGATGACCGGGCAGCCCCAGATCGGGATCATTGGCTTCTCCCATATCTGCATCGCGGTATCCGATATGGCAGCATCGCTGCCGTTCTACCGCGACCTGCTTGGACTGGACGTCTTCTTTGACGTCGAATTAGAGGGCTCCCCAATGGAAGTGGTCACGGGCGAGGTGGGTGCACGCGGTCGGATGGTCGGGGGGCTGCTCGGCGGCACCGTGGTGGAGCTTCTGGAGTTCGCGCACCGCAGTTTCGGCCGGCCATCCGAAACCGTGCTGGGCTACACCAATATCTCGTTGAGCGTCCGCGATCTCGACGCCGCACTGGCCGCAGTCAGTGCCGCCGGCTTGCAGCCCGAACAACAACCGGTCGAGATCGGTGGCGTGCGGATGTTCTTTGTCCGCGATCCCGACGGCACGCCGATCGAGTTCGTGTCCTACCCAAACGGCGAACAGACCTCGGCACAGATGTGGGGTTACACCGGCGCGGACTAGCGGTTCAGCCGCATGACGAACGCCGTGATGTGATCGGCTACCTGTTCAGGGACTTCCAGGGGTGACAGGTGGCCGGTGCCCTCGAGCAACGTCATGTCCGCGCGGGGTATCAGCGGCAGGAGATGCTCGGTAAGCACATCGGGTGGTTCTACCTGGTCGTGCTCACCGGCGAGCACCAGGATCGGGACGTCGATGTCGGATAAGCCAGCTGAGACATCCTGCGCCAAGCCATGTTTCGGCCATGCGAGTCGCGCTTCCTCGCCGGCGCTCAGGCTGTCTTCGACAATCTGTTTTACCAGCTCGGGGTCTAGTCGCCGATTGGTCAGCATCCGATCGATACTGTCCTGTACGGTCTGCTCGTCGTCGTAGGCGTGCATCGCCAGCTCCTGCAACTGTTCGGTCGAACCGATCGGCTTGCCGGGCGCCGGCGCGACCAGCACCACGCCGGCCAGACCGGCCGGCCCGCGAGCGGCCAGCACCTGGGCTACCTTGCCGCCCATGGAATGCCCCACCAGAACGTAGTCGGTGTATCCCATTGCGGCGATGACCGACTCTGCGTCATCAGCGAGACGGAGCAGGTCGTAAGGTCCGGGCGCGTTCGCAGACTCACCCCAGCCGCGCTGGTCGTAGTTCACGAAAGCCTGGCCGGGGTCCAATCCGCCGAGCACCCGATTCCAGGTGCGCCGCGAACCTCCCCAGTAATGCAGAAATACCAGCGCCGCAGCTGTGCCCGTGCGCGCGTCGGCGTAAAGCGTTGCGCCGTCAATGTCGAACGCGCGGCTCCTGATGTTGGCCGTGGTCATCTCGACCCTTTCCGTCCCACTGCTATGCCCTGCGCATACAGCCAGCCTAACCAGCAACCAGAGGGTTGATGCGCCGCTGAGTATTGACAATCTCGGCGGCCAACTATGATAGTGATCTAGCGTTAAATGAAAATAATATTCTCAGATAACGCCCGCATGCCGCACCCGCGAGGCCGGAGGAAACGTGAGCACTGCCCAGGGCCCGCTCGCGTGGTCACCGCACTCGATCGCACAGGCATCGCTGATTGACGAGCCGGATCGCGAGGACGCAGATCTGCCCCGGGCACGTGACTACGAGCTGGCCGACTACGGCCTGACACCCGACGGTGTCCGCGAACGGTTCGCGGAGTACCTCCGCACCTACGACGCGAGCGCATGACGCGACCGGCGACGCGGCGACGAGACAAGCTCGCCCCCGACCCCGATGTGCGTCGTGCCATCGTCACCGCCGCGTCGAAATCTCTTCGTGAGCAAGGCGTTCGAGGACTCAGCGTCGCAGCGGTCCTCGACCGTGCGCAGCTGAGTACCAGGGCGTTCTACCGGCATTTCGAATCGAAGGACCAGCTGGTCGCCGCGGTCTTTCTGGAGATGGCCCGCGTCGAAATCCGAAGGCTCAAGCGGAAAATGTCGACGGCCGCCACCCCGGTGGAGGCGGTGGCCGCCTGGATCGACGGGCGACTTGACCTGGCGTTCGACGAAAACATCAAATCCGACCTGCGGCAGCTGTCACTGGAGGCCCAGTCGCAGATGTTCGCCTCCCCCGAGCTGATTCAGCCCGCCTATGCCCAGATGTTAGAGCCGCTCACCGAGCAGCTTCGGCGCGGCGTGGAAGTTCGTGTATTCCACGGCATCGATCCGATCAGCGACGCGCAGTCCATTCAAGGGGTGGTGTGGGCCAGCACTGAGCGGCATTGGACAACAGGCGACTGCGAGCGCGACCACGTTCGCCGGACGACATTGCAGTTCTGCCTGCGCGGCCTCGGTGTGGCAGCGGAGACGATCGCACAACTCACCCGACACGACTGATCAGAGGAGACGCCATGGACCTGGGTTTCGCCGGATCGAAAGCCGTTGTCACCGGCGGCAGCAAGGGCATGGGGCGGGCCATCGCGCAAACCCTTGCCGCCGAGGGAGCCAGCGTGGCCGTGATGGCTCGCAACCGAGTGGCTCTCGATGACGCGGTGGACGCACTCCTCCAGGCAGGCGCTCCGGACGCCGTTGGAATCAGCGTGGATATGACCGACGCCGCGTCGATCGCCGCCGGCTTCGCCGCCGTGTCCGAACGCTGGGGGCAACTGAATAGCCTGGTACACACCATCGGTCCGGCCGATGGGTATTTCGAGCAGATGGATGACGCAGAATGGGACGCCGCGTTCGCACTCGGCACCATGTCGGGCGTGCGCTCGATTCGCGCCGCCTTGCCGATGCTGCGCGCCGCTGACTGGGCCCGCATCGTCACCCTGTCCGCGCACTCCATCCAGCGGCAGAACCCACGCATCGTCGCCTACACCGCATCGAAGGCAGCGCTGTCCAGTGTCACCAAGAACCTGTCGAAAAGCCTTGCCGCGGAGGGCATTCTGGTGAACTGCGTCTGCCCCGGAACCATCGTCACAGCCAGCTTCACCGAGCAACTCAAAGAGGTTCTCGCTGCCGACGGCCTCGACGCCACCGACCCTCATGACGTGATGACCTGGATCGACAACAACTTCCATCAGCCGTGCGATCTGGGCCGCGCCGGGCTACCCGAGGAAGTCGCATCGATCACCGCCTATTTGGCGTCGCAGCGCAACGGCTATGTGACCGGCGCGACGGTGAACGTCGACGGCGGCTCGGACTTCATCTGACAACGGAATCATCGGGATTACGCGGCGATTCCTCGGGGGTCCAGGCGTACGGCTGTCCGGGCTGACCGGGAAACAAGTAGTCGATGAAAGCCGCTGCAGTCGGCTGCGGTTCGTGGTTGGCCAGGCCAGGCCGCTCGTTGGCCTCGATGAAGGCGTATTCCTGGCCGGTGACATCGGCGACGAGAAGGTCGATTCCGGTGACCGGGATGCCGATCGCCTCGGCCGCCGTCACCGCGACGCGGCACAGCTCGGGATTCACATCGGTGGTGACATCGTGGATCGTGCCGCCCTGATGCAGGTTGGCGGTGTGGCGAACGCGGAGTCGAATGCCTTGAGGCAGTACGTCGTCGAACTTCCAACCGGCTTCGGCGACCGTCGACTCGGTGAGCGCGTCGAGCGGGATCCGGGACTCGCCGCCGGTGGCGGCCGAGCGGCGTCGGCTCTCGGCCACGATCAGGTCCCGCACGGTGTGCTCGCCGGTACCGATGATCTCAGCCGGCAGCCGCAGCGCGGCGGCGACGACCTGGCCGTCGATCACCACAAGTCGGAGGTCGTCGCCGTTGATCCGCTGCTCGATGAGGACCTCCGGGTGTTGCTCCCGCGCCCGTGCCACAGCGGCGGAGAGCTCGCCGGGCCCGTGGTCGACAGTGACACCGACGGTGATGCCTTTGCCTTGCTCGCCGCGAGTGGGTTTGACGACAACTTCGCCCACGTCTTTCAAGAATTCGTAGTCGCCGTCGTCGAAGGTCGCCAAACGGGCACGCGGGACGGTGATCCCGGCGTCCGAGACAAGCCGGCGGGTCAGTCTTTTGTCGTCGCACCGGCACATGGCGATCGCCGAGGTGAACTCCGACAGCGATTCTCGGGTGATCACGGTGCGGCCGCCGTGGTTGAGGCGCATCTCGCCGGTTTCGGCGTCAAGGACCTCCACCCAGATGCCGCGCCGCATTGCCTCGTCGGCAATGATTCGCGCATAGGGATTGAGGTCGTCGACCGTTTCCGGCGGCGGGCTGAACAACGGCGCGTTGATTGCGTTCTTCCGCTTGATCGCCAGCACCGGGACGCGCCGGAAACCCAGCTTCTCGTACAGCCGGATCGCTGCCTCGTTGTCGTGGGTCACCGACAGGTCCATGTAGGCCCGGCCCGCACTACGAAAGTGCGCGGCCAACTTTCGGGTCAGAGCGATGCCTATCCCCGGTATCCCGGCGGCAGGATCGACCGCCAGCGTCCACAAACTCGAGCCTCGCTCCGGATCGGAGAAGAGCAACTCATGGTCGACGCCGGTCACCGTGCCGACCACGGCACCGTCGTCGTCGCGTACCGCGAGCAAGTAGGTGACGGCCCGCTCATGCAGATGGTTGTTCCAGATCGTCTCGACCGGCGCCGGGACCATTCCGCAACGGACGTAGACGCGATTCATGGAATCGGCATCGGACGGGTCGTTCAGCGTGCGCACCGTGACGCCAACCGGCGACGGCGTCGGCTCTTCGTCTTTCGACTCTTCGGTGAAACGCAGCCGATAGGTGTGGCTGGGGTCGATGAAGAGCTCGCTCGGTGCTCCGGCCACCACCACGTGGGATTCCCGCGCATAGATGCAGATGTCGCGCCGCCCCGGCACTTCCCGTCGCAGCGCCTCCGCCAGTGTGCCGGCGTCGGCAAAGGTCTGGCCGAAAATAAGTCGGCCCCAACCTAATTCGAGTTCGACATCCTTTGCCATGGCGTCCACCATGTGTGGCGGTGACGCGTCGTGCAGGCCGAGTGTGATCGCCTCGGGATGATCCTCTGAGGGATCGATCACGGTCATGCCGCGGGCCCAGTCACACCATGGCGTTGCAGCCACAGCTCGAGCAGCGCGATCTGCCAGAGTTCGTTGCCGCGCAGCGGGGTCAGCCGGCCGTTGGGGTCGGCCAGCAGCACGTCGACCGCGCCGGTGTCAAACAGCCCGCGCTCCTTGGCAACTGGGGCGTAGAGCGCATCACGGACCATATCGAGGTAAGGCCCTTCGAGATGGGTCAGCGCGGGAACCGGAAAATAACCCTTCGGGCGATCGATGACTTCCGCCGGAATGACCCGTCGCGCAGCTTCTTTGAGGACGCCCTTGCCGCCATGGGCGGTCTTCAACTCCGGCGGACAGGTGGCCGCCAGCTCGACCAGGTCATGGTCGAGGAAGGGAACCCGGCCCTCCAGCCCCCACGCCATCGTCATGTTGTCGACCCGTTTGACCGGGTCGTCGACCAGCATCACCATCGTGTCGAGTCGCAGCGCACGGTCGATACCGGTTTCGGCGCCGGCATGCGCGAAATGTTCGCTGACGAATCGCTCGCTGGGATCGCCCGGCGCGACGTTGCCCGGCGCGAGAAGCGCTTCGAGGCCCGCCGCGTCGCGGTCGAAAAAGGCGGCCCGGTATTCGGCGACCGAACCCTCC